>CAJQHT010000024.1 GCA_905478245.1 uncultured Rickettsiales bacterium
TCTTTAGTAATATGTTTTGAAGAGTAGGTCATGATAATTAGAGTTTATGTTGTTAAAGACTCTGATTATTTTAGCTGGCTTTATTTATTATTCAAGGAAGAAATTAATTTATGGAAATGGTATAATAGAATATTTGAAGATAAAAAAATAAATGTTGTCATGATGGGGCAGTCTGTAGAATTTACCTCAAGTGCCAGGACTTATAATGTAGATGGCTTTATTGGTTTTGATATTAATTTTAATGTTAAGGATGATTTAGAATTTTATACCGATATTGAATTTACCAAAGGCTTATTTAAGAATACTTCAGATAATGATGGAAGTATTTTTGGTAATGTTGGATTGCAATATAAATTTTAATTTTATATTTTTAATTCTTGAATCTTTTCTAGAATATCTTTTGCTATAGGTGCTGCTGACCTAGATCCAGATCCCTCATGTTCAATTACAACTGTAATAGCATATTTTGGATCGTGAAATGGAGCAAAAGCAGTGAAAAGAGCATGATTCTTATTATTTCTTTTTTCTTCTTCTGTCATATTTTTTTCTCTTTTAGAAATAACTTGAGAGGTTCCGGTTTTCCCTGCCATTTTAAAATCTTTATTTTTTATTCTGCTATAATAAGCGGTACCATTTCTTTCATTGACAACATTATACATAGATTTCCTGATATATTCTATATTTTCCTTTGATGTGATCGGCTTTTCTTTTAATGCCTGATACTGAGTGTAAAGATTTTTATTTTTAATAATATGAGGGATAATTCTTATACCGCCATTAGCAATTCTTGCTGTTGCCACTGTAATTTGTATTGGTGATGCCAACATAAAACCCTGTCCAATAGCTGTATTTAAGGTGTCTCCACCGACCCATTTTTCATTAAATATTCTTTTCTTCCAATTATCTGATGGTAACTCTGCTATTGTTATCTTTTGTAAATCAAGATCAAAAATTTCACCATAGCCAAATTTCTTTGCTATTTGAGTAATATTATCAATTCCTAATTCTTTAGCTAGGTTAAAGAAATAAATATTACAAGAATGTTTGATGGCTCCTTGCATGTCTAATAATCCATGGCCAGAATCTTTCCAGCAGTGAAAGATTCTGTTGCCAAGGCGATGTTTGCCATTGCATCTAATTTTCTTCTTTGGATTAATTTTATGCTCTAAAGCTGCCAAGGCTACAATTAATTTAAAAACTGAACCGGGGGGATAATTTGCAGTTATAGGTTTATTATTTAATGGCTTTTCTATGTTTGTTGTTAATTCTTGCCAATATTCTTGGCTAAAACCTTCAATAAAATTATTACTATTAAAAGATGGAGTGGAAACCATTGATAAAATTTCTCCTGTTTTTACGTTCATAACCACAGCAGAAGCTGTTTTATTTGATATTTTATCAAAAATAAATTTTTGTAAATCTGCATCTATAGTTAATGATAAATCTTGACCTTTTATACTGTCCTTTTCTGATATATCTCTAATATTTACGCCAAATGCATTTATTTCTGAATGCTTTATGCCAAATTGACCCCTTAAATATTCATCAAAACTTTTTTCAATACCTCTTTTGCCAATTTTGAAGTTTGGATGCATAAATAAATTTTGATTTTCAATGGTAATTTCTTTTTCACTTGGGGTTGAAACATATCCTATTATATGCGCAGTGGCAAAAGGTAATGGATAATGCCTTACTGGTGATTTTTCGATAGAAATTGAAGGTATTTTGTAAGAATTAACTTCTATTTTTGCTAAATCATTCCAAGAAAGATTGTCAATTAGTGAAATGGTAGGTTTTTTGCTATTTTTGGATATTTTTTGTAATAATTGATCTGTTTGATTTGAATCTAGATCTAATATATTAGATAATTCTTTGATGGTGTTATTTATGTGTAATTTATTTTGTGTATGAAGTATTAAGCGGTAATTTTTACGGTTTTTAACTAAGATTTTTTGATTTCTATCAAATACCACGCCTCTTAAGGATGGAACTAAAGTAGTTTTGATACGATTTTTATCTGATTTAGTTGAGTATTCTTTATGCTTTCCTATTTGTAGATAGCCTAGGCGAAATATTAATAAACCGCCCAAGAAAGATCTGATAGCCGTTAAGATGAAGGCTCTTCTATGAAATAATTTGTTCTTTCTATAATCTCTATGCATTAAATGTTCTTTATTTACTTTGAATTAAGTCTTGGCGTCAATATTCCTGTCTAAAAAGTTAAAAAATCTGTGCATTAATATATAGGTAATTGATGATATTATAATTTGAGATAGAAAGGGTATAAAATTATAAAGATTATTATAATATATTGAAAGAAACAGCCATTTTAAAGTTAATATTATTGTAAGAAATATAATAAATTCTATTAAAGTTTCGGCAAAGCTTTCCTTTGTAGATATTTTTTGATTAATAATATGATAAATTTTGATAATTACAATATATATTAACGATGTAAAGCCAAGAGGTGATCCTGAAATAGCATCGCTCCAAAGGCCAATCAATATTATAAACCATAACCCAAAAATATTGTTTTTATGGATAGTAAAATAGTAAATTATCATTAATTCAAATAAAGGTAGGGCAATATTCTTATTAAGAAAAAAATCAGAAGTTACTAAATGCATTACTGTGAATATAATGGTAATTATATATATAATAAATAATTTTGTAATATTTGTATGCATAGCTATTATTTGATTTATTGTTCTTTAACCATCTTTAACAAAAGATATAACAAACTGCATATAAAGCAATATTTATTAAAAATATTTCACGAGCCCTTGTAATTTTTTAAATAATTCATATATCATATTTTGTGAAGTTGTTATTGTAAAAAGTAATACCATTTAATCATTTAATAAAATATCTGTTTAGAAGTTTAAATGGTATAATACCAATTCCCAATTTTAAAGATGGGATTTGGTATAAAAGCTAATTAGCTAATATATTTTTAAAATAAGAATTTTAGTTATTAATTATAAAATATTTAAAAAAATGAGTAAAGTTATAGGAATTGATCTTGGTACCACAAACTCTTGTGTTGCTATTATGGATGGTAAAGATGCTAAAGTTGTTGAAAATGCTGAAGGCTCAAGAACCACACCTTCTATTGTTGGTTTTTTAAAGGATGATGAAAAAGTCATTGGCGCTCCAGCTAAAAGACAAGCGGTAACTAATCCAGAAAGCACTGTTTTTGGTATTAAAAGATTAATTGGTAGAAGATATAATGATCCTTTAACAAAAAAAGATCAAGAATTAGTGCCTTATTCTATTGTTAAGGCTAATAATGGTGATGCTTGGGTGGAAATTAAAAAAGAACAATATTCTCCTAGTCAAATTTCAGCATTTACCTTGCAAAAAATGAAGGAAACAGCTGAAAAACATTTGGGTGAGAAAGTTGAAAAAGCAGTTATAACTGTTCCTGCTTATTTTAATGATTCGCAAAGACAAGCAACTAAAGATGCTGGTAAGATAGCTGGCCTAGAAGTTCTTAGAATAATTAATGAGCCAACAGCAGCTGCTTTAGCTTATGGTTTAGATAAGAAAGAGGGTCAAACTATTGTTGTTTATGATTTAGGTGGTGGAACATTTGATGTCTCAATTTTAGAAATTGGCGATGGTGTATTTGAAGTTAAATCAACTAATGGTGATACTTTCTTGGGTGGTGAAGATTTTGATATGAAAATATTAGAATTTTTACTTGAAGAATTTAAAAAAGATACTTCTGTAGATTTAACTAAAGATCCATCAGCCTTACAAAGATTAAAAGAGGCTGCAGAAAAAGCTAAAATTGAATTATCTGCAACTTTGGAAACTGAAGTAAATTTACCTTACATAACTGCTGATGCTAGTGGTCCTAAACATTTAAATGTAAAAATCTCTAGATCAAAATTTGAATCTCTAGTTGATGAGTTAGTGCAAAGAACTATTAAGCCTTGTGAAAAAGCATTAAAAGATGCTGATCTTAAAGCTAGTGATATTGATGAAGTTATCTTGGTTGGCGGCATGACTAGAATGCCAAAGGTTCATGAAGTTGTTAAAAAATTCTTTAATAAAGAGCCTAATAAAAGTGTTAATCCGGATGAAGTTGTGGCAATTGGTGCTGCTATTCAAGGTGGTGTTTTACAGGGCGATGTTAAGGATGTTTTATTACTTGATGTTACTCCTTTATCTCTTGGAATTGAAACTGCTGGTGGTGTATTTACTAGATTAATTGACAGAAATACTACAATCCCAACGAATAAAAGCCAAGTATTTTCAACTTATGCTGATAATCAAACAGCGGTAACTATTAAAGTATTTCAAGGTGAAAGAGAAATTGCTGCTCATAATAAATTACTGGGTGAGTTCAATTTAGATGATATACCTCCTTCTCCAAGAGGAATGCCTCAAATTGAAGTTACTTTTGATATTGATGCCAATGGTGTTGTTAAAGTTTCAGCAAAAGACAAGGCAACAAATAAAGAGCAAAATGTTACCATTCAATCTTCTGGTGGTCTATCTGACGATGAGATTGACTCAATGGTAAAGGATGCTCAAGAAAATGCTAGTGCTGATAAGGATAGAAAAGAGCTAATTGAAGCTAAAAATAATGCTGATAGCTTAGTTTATTCTACCCAGAAAAGCATTGATGAAAATGGCGATAAGGTTGATGCTGCTATAGTTGATTCTATTAAAGAAGAAATAACTAAGGTTAAAGATCTATTGGCAAAAGAAGATGTTAAGGCTGAGGAATTAAAAACAGCTACGGAATCTTTAATGCAATCTTCAATGAAGTTAGGCGAAGCTATATATAAAGATCAGCAAGAAGCTGGTGCTACAGCTGACGGCTCTGACTCTGCTCAAGCAGCAGATGATGGTGGTTCTGATAAAGATAATGTAGTTGATGCTGAGTATGAAGAAGTATCAGAGGATGACGATAAAAAATCTTCTGCCGCTTAATTATATTTTTAGATAAAAGAACAAGAAGCCTCGTGAAGAATTCTTCACGAGGCTTTTTTATTTAATACTATTTTAACTTCTAATACCAAAATCTATTTTTAAATAGCTTATATTCAAAATATTATTTTAAATATTTTATAATTGGTAAAATATTAGTTATAATATTTTTTGTTACTGGTGCTGCAACCATACCTCCTGTATTGAAGGTATAATTTGGCTGATCAATTCCAACATAAATAATATATTCTGGATTATTTATTGGAAAGGCGGAAATAAAAGATGCTAATGTTTTGTTTTTATTATATTTACCTTTTTCAGCTTTTTCTGCGGTTCCGGTTTTGCCTCCTATCCTATATCCTGTTACTTGTGCTTTTCTACCCGTTCCTACATCAATTGTTTTTTCCATTAAGTTTTTTATTTTATTTGAAGTATTTTTTGTGACTATTTGGGTAAATTCTGGTTGATTATTTACTTTAACAAAGGATGGATTAGTTAATTTACCATTATTTAAAATTGCAGCTACTGAATTTGTAAGATGCAATGGGGTTACTGCAATCCCGTGACCGAATGCGATAGTGGCAGAGCTGATTTTACCCCATTTTTTAGGATATATTGTAGTTCCAAGAGAAGGAAAATCTGTTTGAATTTTTCCCAAAAGTCCCAGCTTCTTTAAAAATTCTTTTTGCTGATTCTTTTCAAAGCGTTGTGATATTTTGACTGAACCAATATTTGATGATTCGGTAAAAATTTCTTCTATGGTTAATCTGTCTTTCTTTTTATGATCGTCGTCAATGGTAAAGCGACCATATTTAATAGGTTTTTTAACATCATATTCTTCTTTTATATTAATTAAATTATTTTCAAATGCTAAAGCGTGATTAAATATTTTAAAAACTGACCCTAATTCATAAACACCATAGGTGGCTTTGTTAAATTTCTCTTTACTGGATGCAGTTTTTTGATTATTTAGATCGAAATTTGGTAGGCTTGACAAGGCTAGAATTTCACCATTTTTAACATTCATGATTACGCCAAAAGCAGCAAGGGCTTTAAATTTTACAATAGCATTCTTTAATTCATAATTGAGTATATCCTGGATTCTGATATCTGTTGCTAGTTTTAAATCTTGCTTTCCTGCTTTAAGAAATTGATCATATTGCTTTTCTATCCCAGAAAGACCATTGCCATCAAGATCGGTATATCCAACTAGGTGACTCAGAGAGGATTTTTGTGGATATACTCTAGTTTTACTTTCCTCAAATATTAAGCCAGCTATATTGAGATTATTAATTATTTGTTCCTGTTTTGGGGTAATGTTTCTTTTAATTAATACCCAGCCATCTTTTGATTGAGAGAGTTTTTTCAGCAATATATCATATGGTAAATCTTCAAATGCAGTAGATAGTTTTTTAGCAACATATTTTGGATCTCTAATGAGTGAGTGATTGGCGTAGAGTAATTTTATGTTTAGGTCTGTGGCAATAATAACACCATTTCTGTCAACTATGTCAGCTCGTTTTGGATTTTTACCCTGATTATATATATTATTGACATCTTTTTGTTCGTTGAGTGTAACGATGAATAGAAGTCTTATAATTAAAGCTGTGAAACCGACTATTATGCAAAAATAAATAAAAAAAACACGGTTTTTGTTAAATTCTATTGAGCTCATTGATTAATTTATTAAAGATGGAAACTAATATTATTTTAATCCCATTTTAAAGTTGAGATTTGATGTAAACCTCACTGCCTAATTCTTTAAATTTTTTGCTCATTTCTTGCATGCCTTGATTTTTTGTTTCTTTGGCTGCTTTTCGTACGTCTTGGCTAATTTTCATGGAGCAGAATTTTGGTCCACACATTGAACAAAAATGAGCAACTTTTGCACCTTGAGATGGCAAAGTTTCATCATGATAGCTTTGTGCTGTTTCTGGATCTAGTGATAAGTTAAATTGATCTTCCCATCTAAATTCAAATCTAGCTTTTGATAATTCGTCATCCCATTGTCTTGCAGCCCAGTTTCCTTTGGCTAAATCAGCAGCGTGAGCTGCTATTTTATAGGTAATAACTCCAGTTTTAACATCATCCTTATTTGGGAGGCCTAAATGTTCTTTTGGTGTTACATAGCATAGCATAGCGGTACCAAACCAACCAATCATTGCCGCTCCTATGGCAGAAGTTATGTGATCATATCCTGGCGCAATATCTGTTGTTAATGGTCCTAAAGTATAAAATGGAGCTTCATGACAATCAACAAGTTGTTTATCCATATTTTCTTTGATCATATGCATTGGTACATGACCAGGTCCTTCAACCATAGTTTGACAATCATATTCCCAGGCTATTTTTGTTAATTCTCCCAATGTTTTTAATTCGCTTAATTGAGCTTCGTCGTTAGCGTCAGCTATTGATCCTGGCCTAAGTCCGTCTCCTAAAGAAAAAGAAACATCATATTTATTTAATATTTCACATATTTCTTTAAAATTAGTGTATAGAAAATTTTCTTTATGATGAGATAGGCACCATTTTGCCATAATTGAACCACCACGACTAACTATGCCTGTAACTCTATCAGCAGTTAGTGGTATGTAAGATAATAAAACACCGGCATGAATTGTGAAATAATCAACGCCTTGTTCGCATTGTTCTATTAAAGTATCTTTAAAAATTTCCCAGGTTAGATCTTCGGCTATTCCACCAACTTTTTCTAATGCTTGATAAATTGGAACGGTTCCGACTGGTACTGGGCAATTTCTAATAATCCATTCTCTGATATTGTGAATATTTTTACCCGTAGATAGATCCATTAAGGTGTCCCCTCCCCAGCGTGTTGACCAGATCATTTTCTCAACCTCGTCTTCTACTGATGAAAAGATTGCTGAATTACCAATATTAGCATTAATTTTAACTAAAAAATTTCGACCAATTATCATTGGCTCTGACTCTGGATGATTGATGTTAGCTGGAATGATTGCTCTGCCAGATTCTACTTCCGATCTAACAAATTCTGAAGTGATAAAGGATGGAATTTTTTTATCAAAATTAGCAATATTTGGATTATTTTTACGAATTTCGTCACTTATTTTTTCACGACCCATATTTTCTCTGATGGCAATATATTCCATTTCTTTTGTGATAATTCCTGCTTTGGCGTAGGCCATTTGTGTTGGTCTTTGGCCTTTTTTTGCTTTTAAGGGTATAAAATTACTTAAATCAAACTCTGGAACAGAAGTTTTGGCTGCAATATTGTTTAAAATACCATTATCTTCCGGCTTAACGTTTCTGCCAATATATTCTTCAACATCATTTCTTTCTTTTATCCAGTTTTCTCTAATCTTAGGTAATCCTTTGTTTAAATCAATGTCATTACATATATTTGAATCCGTATAGACCCCAGAGGTATCGTAAACAATAAAATTCTTATTAGAAGATGATTCAGAGAGGTTAATTTGTCGCATTGCTACTTTTACATCATTATCATTTTTGCTGATAATGTATTTTTTTTCTGAAGAAGGTAGAGATCCTACGGTAATTTTATTTGTTAGCATGCTTGATTTTTTAAGGATGTTTTTTAAAGGCTAGAATTGTCCTAGCCTTTTTGATAATTACTCTTTTACTATAGTAACAGATCTTCTATTTTTAGACCAGATAGATTTGCCAGATCCAATAAAGGCTGGTTTTTCTTTACCATAGCTTATGGTGTTGATTCTTTTTGGGTCTATGCCATTTGCTGCAAGGTATTTTTTAGTAGCATTGGCTCTTCTTTCTCCTAGAGCAATATTATATTCTCTGGTACCTCTTTCGTCACAGTGACCTTCAATTGTGATATTGATGGAGTCGTCACTTTTTAGCCATTCAATTTGTATATCAAGTATAGATTTTGCTTGATCATTTATGGTTGAGCTATCCAAAGCAAAAAATATTCTATCTGGAACTTCAATTTCTTCAATTTTATCTTCAGCTGTTTTATTAAGGGCCTCTGCCTCTTCTTCATTTACAGTTTCAAATTCTTGTTCATTTTGAGGTTGATCCTCTATAATGAAATCTTCTACCATATCCTTATCTTTTTCGAGATTAAAACTTTTACAATTTGCAAGTAGGAAGGTTAGCGATAATATTAATAATAATTTACTGAACATAATTTTAATTTGATTTTGAAAGTTAATATTTTAATTTGATGTTATTTTATTGGTAATTTTTTGTCAAGATTATTTTGATAAAGATTTTTTAATCTCTATTAATTTGATTGATCTTAGATCGGCTTCTAATATTTTAAGTGAGATATTATTGTTTAGATTTAGCATTTCTCCTGTTTTTGGTACTTTTTTCATTTTTGATAAAATAAATCCGCCAATTGTTTCAAAATCTTGATTTTGTTCAGTAATTATTTTTTTATCAAATAAATTCGTTATTTTGTCTATTTCTACCCTTCCTCCAATGTGAAAAATATTATTATTTATTTTTTTTATTTTATTGTAATTATGAGTATCAGGAAAATCATGCTCATCTTCTATTTCTCCAACAATTTCTTCCATAATATCCTCGATAGTAACCAAGCCATCTGTACCACCATATTCATCAAGCACTATAGCAATATGAACCCTTGAACGCCTCATTTTCCTAAGTAGGTCAATGATTCTCATGCTATGTGGTACATAAATTATTTTTCTAATTAATGATTCAATTTCAAATTTTTGAGCTTCTTGAGGTAAAAATTTAACCAGATCTTTACTGTGAATGAAACCGATAACTTCGTCTAGATTTTCACCATAAATTGGCATTCTAGTATGTTCCTGTTCTATTATAATATTTTTAATTTGCTTTAAATCTGAATTTTTTGGTAAAGCTATTATGTCAGTTCTGGGAATCATGACGTCAGAAACTTTAATATCGTCAATTTTGATGATATTATTAATCATCTTTTCTTCTTCATTTGATATGAATGATTTATTTGTGCATTCTTTTACCAAGCTAATTAGTGATGTAAGGAAATATTCTTTAGTATTTCTTCCTAATATTCTATTTGTAAGATTTTTTATAAATTGAGTAAAGTAGATTTTTTTTACTGTATTTTTTTTGATGATATTATCTCGTGTCTTATGACTAACCATTAATTGTAATTTTTGTTAATAAATTAAATATCTAATACCAATTCTAAAGCTTTAATGAATGATACAGGCAAAATATTTTTTAGATAAAAATTATAAAAAAGAGTCGTCAGTATGTTTATATTTTAACGAGGCTTTTTGTAGATTTTTATCAAAAAATATAAAGTTAGATTATTTATTATTTCAACCCATTTTAAAGATGGGAATTGGTATAATTATATTATAGCATATGGATTGTCGATTGCAAGTTTTTTTAATATATCTATTTCTAAACCCTCCATTCTTATAGCCTCCTCTTCCTTTTCGTGATCATATCCAAGTAAATGAAGTATGCCGTGTATTAGTAAATGAGTTAAGTGGTTTTTAAAAGTTTTACTTTGTTCAAAGGCTTCTTTTTTGATGGTTTGTAGTGAGAAGACGATGTCCCCAATAGCTAAAAAATTATCAATTGCTAGTTTTGTTAAATCTGACTCTTTATTGAAGCAGGGAAAGGATAAAATATTGGTTGACTTGTCTTTATGGCGATAATTTTTATTAAGCTCTTTGATTTCTTGATCATTAGTTAAGAGAATACTTAATTCTATTTCGGTATTATTTTCTATTAATTCTTCTAACTTGGTCTGACCTGCTATGATATTGACGGTTTTTTGTAAAAATGATTCAAGATTCTTTATTTCTTTTAGCCAGCTATCGTCATTAATTGCTATTTGAGTAGAAATCATGTCTATATCACTATTTCTGTTGGATAGTAACCAATTATTTTAATGTCAGAAATTATACTAGATTGCTGCAGTTTTTGAATAATTAAATCATTTTCTTGATAAAAATCATTAATCTCCATGAAATGAAATATGTTATCATTGTTTTGTTTTGTTTGTATTATTTTAGATTTTAAGTTTAAGTTAATGATTTCTTGTTCTAAAATATTTTGCTCAATGTTTTTATTCAATTTTATTACTAGTAAAGTTTTATCATTTTCTGATTTCTCTGGTTGTTTTACTGCTCCTATAAATATTTCTGGTGATTCATGGTTAATATCTTCTTGATTATTTTTTATAAAAGGAATTTTGACAAAGATTTTTAGTGGATTATTTTCTTGAGCTAAATCAATCCACCAATTATTATCTTTGATATTAATTGGAAATATTGCTAATTGCGCTTTGTTATTTTTTATATCTAGAATTAATTTTTTAGATTCACTATAATTAACTATTGGAACAAAATTGTTATAATATTCTTTGATGTGATGTTGATAATAGCTAGTTTTTAAAGGATTTAGTAATCCAATTTTAATATTTTGCTCTAAAATATTTGCATAAGTTATAATTTTGCGCCAAATTGAGAAAATAGTTGCCTTGTGAATGGGGTTTTTTGTTTTATCGGTTAAATGTCTAACCATGTCAGCCTCTCTTCCTGATCTGATGAAGAATTTATCATTGTTGTTTTTCTTGTGATTTCCAACATTTTTGACAATTTCTATTCTTCTATCCAAAAGATTGATAATGTCTTGATCAATTTTATCAATTTCATCTCTATATTTTAATAGTTCTGGAGAAATATTTTTATTATGTTGATTTTCCATGGTCATATATTAATATTGACGTGAATATTTTGTTATATTATACTACTTCTCACCTTTAAGGTGGGTTAAAGTGATAAGCAATCTAGTTTTGTGTTTTTTACTAAAAACCATAAAAAGCTTTATAAAATATAGCTATATTGCAGTTTATTTTTATAACTTTTATCTAAAAAATACTTAGTTATATTGCCATTAAATATGGGCTCTTGGTATTAGATTTTACTTTTAAGAGAAATATTTACTACTATCAATTTTTACTAATGAAGCTCAAATATTGGTAAAATGATAAAAGATTATTTGTAATTTACAACTAAATAAATATGACGTCAATAACATCAACTTTTGGTTTGGATTTTAAAGAATATAAGGTTGGCAAAATTATTAAATTAGCTACAAGTAGGCCTTTAAAATTATCTTCTGGTATTGAGATTAGCAATTTTAATTTAGCTTATAAAACCTATGGAAAGCTAAATAAAAATAAATCAAATGCTATTTTATTGTGTCATCCTATTACTGCAGATCAATATGTTGCATCAAAACATCCAGTAACAGGAAAAGATGGTTGGTGGAATTTCATGGTAGGAAAAAATAAACCAATTGATACGGATAAATATTTTGTTATTTGTGCTAATGTCATTGGTGGCTGCATGGGGTCTTTTGGTCCTAAAGATATTAATCCTAAAACCAATCAAACATATTCAATTGACTTTCCTTTTATAACTATTGAGGACATGGTTCGTGCTGAGAAATTATTGATTGACCATTTGGGAATTAAAAATTTATTTGCAATTATTGGTGGCTCAATGGGGGGTATGATGGCTTTATCATGGGCTAATTTATATCCAGACATCGCAAAATCTATCATTCCTGTTGCAACATCATATAGAAATTCGGCGCAAAATATTGCTTTTAATGAAGTAGGGCGTCAGGCTATAATGTCGGATAATGATTGGTGTTTGGGTCGTTATTTTGAAGAAAAAAAATATCCAGCTAAGGGTTTAGCGGTTGCTAGGATGACGGCTCATATAACTTATATGTCTAAAAAATCTCTACATAAGAAATTTGGGCGTAATTTACAAAATAAGAAATTTTTATCCTATGGTTTTGATGTGGATTTTCAAGTGGAAAGCTACTTAAGACATCAGGGCTTTAGTTTTGTCAAAAGATTCGACCCTAATTCTTATTTATACTTATCCAAAGCGGTTGATTATTTTGATTTGGAGGTTGATAATGAGCTTCTAAGTAAAGCTTTTATTAATTCAAAATCAAAGTTTTGCGTTATTTCATTAACTGATGATTGGCTATTCTCGCCTGATGAATCAAAGAAACTGGTTAGATCTTTAAATATTGCCGGAAAGGATGTCAGTTTAATTAATATTGAAGGTGGCGCAGGTCATGATTCATTTTTAATAGAAAATGAAATTTTAAAAGATACTATAAAAGGATTTTTGGAATCATTATGAAAATAAATAATATAGAGTCACGTTCTGATCTTAAAATTATAACTAATATTGTAAAAGAAGGCTCCAAAGTTTTGGATATTGGTTGTGGCAATGGTGATTTATTAAAATTACTAAAAGATCATAAAAAAGTTGACGGTAGGGGTCTGGAAATATCTCAAATATGTGTTAGCAAGGCTGTTTCAAAGGGTATATCAGTGATACATGGTGATGCTGCCCAGGATTTGCCACATTATCCTGATGATAGTTTTGACTATGCAATTCTAGCACAAACTATTCAAGCCATGGTTGATCCTCAGGAAATTATTAAACAAATGTTGAGAATTGCAAAATATGCTATAATTTCCCTTCCTAATTTTGCATATTTTAAGAATCGTTTTTATTTATTACTTAAAGGTAGAATGCCTGTTAGAAAAACTATTCCATATCAATGGTATGATACACCCAATATTCACTTTTGCTCCATTGATGATTTTGGAAAATTATGTGATAAAATGAATTTTATAGTAAAGGATAGATTTTATTTAACCAGAGATGGCAAGAATGCTGGTTTATTAGAAGGCAGAATATTGTCCAACTTATTTGCTGAATTCGGTTTATTCGTTGTTACTAAAAATGAAGAAGCATTTGCTACAGAAAATGAGTTTGTTTTCAAGAAAAAATATGATATTTTAACTAGTAAAAATGTTACTGGCTTGGCAAATGATATTAAATCCTAGCTTTCTGACTTTAAATAAAATAAGCCGAAAATAAAATTAATTTATTCTATTATATTGCGACCAAAATCAATGACAAAAAAATAACGGATCAATTGTAGGGGCAGACCTGAAGTGTCTGCTGAGTAGAAACCCAAGGATAAATGGAATAGCGGGCGAACACATAGGTTAAAAACCTACATTATTCCTATCTTAAGAACGCAGAGCCTTAAGCTTAAGCATCTTCTGCAACAGAAAATTACCGTCAACCTTAAGGCTCTAAGTCCCCAGCGGAAACCAGCTTAAACATCTTTTACAACATAAATTATTACGCTAGAAGAAAACTGACAATAAAAAAACAACGGATCAATTGTAGGGGTAGACCTGAAGTGTCTGCTGAGTAGCCAACCAAGGATAAATGGAACAGCGGGCGAACACATAGGGGGACCGTCGCAAACCCAGCTTTCTTCTAAATTTTTCTAAAAAAGTTTAAATTTCTTAATATCTCAGTGAATTTCGTCAGAAATTCACCATATTTTTATAAATATTTTTGATTTTTTAGTTAATTT
>CAJQHT010000025.1 GCA_905478245.1 uncultured Rickettsiales bacterium
ATTATTTCCTGTTTTTGTTTAGCATTTAATGCTGGATATCCTGTTGGCATAATTTATTTCTTAATTTAAAGTTAAAATAACAATAAATTGAAGAATAGTTATTGTCTAGTTATTTGGGTACCTGTCATTCAGTGCTACATGAGTATTAGTAGCATCATCTATAATATCTTCTATATAGGTAGATAGAGTTCCTTCCAATATTCCTTTCTGTGTTTCATTTAACATATTTATTCCTTAATTAATTTATATAATAACATAATAATGTATTTAATATATTAATAGCAACATGAAAAATGAGGAAATAGTGTAATTTGACATATCTATAAAAATATGTTATAATTCATTTAAAATAGATTTATTATTAATATTAATTAAGTATAAGTAAATATAAAAATGCCTAACAGTAATAATTCAGCAAGCAATGATGCAAAAACTAATAATTCAGCAGATGTTGGTTCATTAAAAAGATCTGCTACATTTGATACTATTGATACTGTCTTAACTACTCCTCCTAAAGCTAAAAAACTAAAAACAGAAAGCATTGAAGGGGCAAGGGAATCTAGCAAAGAGGTTCTATCAAACCCTGCAGAAGAAGCTAAAAATTCTGGAGCAGCGGGGGGAGGTAAGGACAGTTTCAAACCAACTCCTATAAAAGGAGCTGTTAGTATTACTAATAGCAGGACTGCATTTAATAAAAATTTTGTTGATTCTCAAGGAGATCATATAATTGCAAATGCTTTACTTAAAAGTTTTTTGCTGTCAGTAGATTCAATGGGTAATACAACTTCTTTTTCCGATCAAGCAGGAATATATATCGCAAAAACTGTTAATCTTATTAAATTATGTCAATTGGATAGTAATGATTCAAGGTTTACTAAGAGAAGTAATGAATTGCTCCAGAAAGTAATAGTAAATGATCGAGAAATACAAGAAATTAAGAGTTCTCCTATAATTAGTTTTACAACTCAAGCTATTAATATAATTAACATTACTGTGAATGCAATTAAACCTTATACACCTAATAGAGATTTTGCATCACTACTTCGTGATAACATTAAATTTCTAAGAGGATTGTCAAGAACTTTACCTATAGATTCGAAACCTGATGCTATAAAGAGTGTAACTAATTCTATCTTAGGTGAAGATGAAGTAGTGGATAAAAATAGAGAGTTGAAAGATGTAGAACAGAATAATTATGAGGACTTGTCAACTAATGAAAATCAAGAATCTAAACAAGCAACAGAAGATTGTATAAGTAGGGTAGCAAATATTATTAATCCATTAGATATTAAAAACATACAAAAAGTTCTTTTGATTGCAATAGATGATGAATATAATAAAGAATGCCTAAAGACAATGCGTGATTTAGAAAATTTACGAAATAATAGAAACAAAGCTTTTTCAGATCTAGCAAGACATTTAGCTAGGTATTGTACTAAAAATATTACTTTAATAACATCTCCTCATTATAAAGAACAATATAAGAATGAACAAAAGGGCATGCAGCCAGGAGCTCAGGAGGGATCGGCAAAAGCTAATTTAATAGCTATATCAAATATTCTCAGTAATTATGAAGACCAAAAATCTATAAGTGGATTCTTGCAAAATATTTACAAACATAATAAAAGTAAATCTTCTGAGGCTTTAAAGAATGTTGAATCGCGTCGTATTTTGTTTGCAAATTGTAGATTGGATGAATCTTTTAGATCTTTATTAGCTCAATATTTACTTAACGATAGTAGCGCAGATATCTTTCAAATTCCTGTGCATAATCAAGAGAAACAATTCATAAAAGGCCGCGATAATGTTGATAGTTTTTTAAATCATTCACCAGACAAAATATTTAGAAGAAATAATAATAAAGTTACTTTACATGAATCTATGCAAGAATATGTGGCTGCAAATATAGCGACATTCATACATTTTCCATTTGTTTCTCAAAATGTTTTTAATGGTGGTAATTATTATCACAAAGTACAAAATAAAGAGTATAGCCAAATAATTACAAAAGATAATTTTATCAAAGTTTTATCCATGGCTTCTTATATGACTTTCAATGCATTTAGTGGCCTTAATAATACTGATATTGAGTCTAAGAAAGGTATTGTTAAGAAATTAATAAAGAATGTTATTATTGAAAAAGATAATCATAAAGGCTGGTGTGATTTTTTATATAATCAATTACCTGAAAATAAAAAGCTATTATCTAAAAGTTTAGAATCTGACAAATTAAATATAGTAGTTGATAATATTTTTGGTCAGGTATGGAGGGGTTCTTGTTTGAGCGATGTTCCACCTAATAATTCTCTAGAGGTAAAGACTTCTGCGCCTCTTTTATCTTCATCATCCATTCTAAATACAGGTAATAAATCTAATATTTAAAAAATTATTATCTTGAAAGATTAATTATATATAATATTCTATATACTAATAAAAAATTTACCAGTTTGCAATCTACAGGCAGTAAAGTTTTTTAATACCAAAATCCATTTTTAATGAATAATATTTAAAATATAAAATATGACCAGAGAAAATCTGTCAGAGTTCCGGTTAGCAAGTATTAGATCCACTGAGATTAATGACTATATTGAAGATATCATTTTTCATTATTTCCAAGATTCATATAGTAAGAAAATTACTGGAAATTTACTTGATATCATTAAAAAATCATGTGATTTCTTTAATAAAAATCAGGGTGAGAATTTTAGTAAAGATTCTATGGATTCATTCATAACAGAAATTTTAACAAATTTCCAAGATAGTACATTAAACCCCATAGAGAACAGTGATTTAAGGCATAAACATCTTTTTGACCCTGAAATTCCAGTAACAACCAATAAGCAAAGAGAAGATATATTTAAATGTGTAATTGACAATATGAGAGCATTAATGTGTAAAGTCATTAGGGGTGATAAAACTAATCTCTCCGATGAAAATTATCGTATAGAAAATCAAGAATTATATAATCACTTAAATACTCAAAATAATAATTTATTTGATTATTTAGTGGGTCACAGTGATATTCTTAAAAAAATCAAAGAGGAGCAAGAAAAAGAAGATAAAGAAGTTCTTGGTAATAAAAACTGCAAAAAGAGAAAAGCAGAGGGCGGTCCTCCTATTCAAGATAATACGGATGATGCAAAAACAGAAGCAGGCAACATTAATCCGTCTATTTCAGCAAGAATGGCGACTCCCATTAATGATAATTCTAAATCAAAGAAAGACTCACGAAGAGGTTAATTGATTAACGATAAATCTATTGAATTTCTCGATAAAATTCATTATACTCAAGTCCGTATTTAATTATATTTATTCATTAAAGTTGGGATTTGGTATTAGTATTAATATTTCTAAAATTAAGTATTCACTTTCTTAAACTTGCAAGAATTGCTTACAGGTTGCCTATTCTTTAATTAAGTTAATGACTAAACTCACCATCAAATTTTTCTCGCTTGGATTGCTGCTGGCAATTAATAAGGCTAGAGCCACAAGCGCATTATCATTTATTTTTAGCTCACCACTTTTCTTTAGGGCATGTTTATTTTTTTCCAAAAACCAAATGAACATAAAAGCGCCAATTCTTTTATTTCCATCTGAAAAAGAATGATTTTTAATTATAAAATAAAGCAGGTTTGCCGCTTGTTCTTCAATGCTTTTATAAAGATATTCATCGTCAAAACTTTGTAAAATATTACCTAAAATTCCTTGAAAAGCATCATCTTTGCGATTGCCAAAAAGTTCAGTTGCCTCTTTTTTCTTTATTAGCTGGCTTTTTAGCTCTTCTATCGCCTTCAATGCTTCCTCAAATTTGATCTCGTAAGTGATATTTTCGTTTAGCTTTTCTGTTTTTAGGTTATCACTATCGAACTGATTTAAGAGAATAAAGCTTTTATTGTAGTTTTTGATAATTTCTAGCAAGCCTTTTGCTTCATCTAAATTATTGGTGTCTTTATTGTTAGCTATTAACTCAATAGTTTTTTGAAGTTGATTCAAACGCTTTTGATTTACTGCGTAGCCTTGTATTAGATAATCTTTTAAGCGATTAGTTGCCCATTGACGAAATTGCGTACCTTGCTTTGATTTAACTCGGTAGCCAACTGAAATAATTACATCTAGGTTATAATATTTAACATTTTTATCTTGGGTCTTTCCTTTGATGGCACCGTGCCTAGTGGTATGTGCAAAATTTGCACACACCACTTCTTTTTCTAACTCTTCTTCCTTAAAGCTATTATTAATATGTTTTGCAATCACTGTTCTATCCCTTCCAAAAAGATCTGCCATTTGAGATTGATTCAACCAAACGGTTTCATTTTCAAATTGAACTTCTATTGAGGTTTCATTATTTTTATTGGTGTATATTTCTATTTTGCTCATTTTTTCTTTATTTATGGTGAATAAATCAGTATGTGTAAAATTTGTACTAATTGGCTAGTTAACAATATTTGAACTTGTGCAATTCCTGCACTAGTTGGCTCTAGTTTCTTTTAGTTGCAGTAAAAAACTATAAATATTGATAAATAAAAAGATAGTCCTAAGCTCTTGATATGTCAAGACTCATAAATAGGAATAATACCAATTATCAAATTAAACTATACATTTATACTTTATCTTTTTTGATAAAAATCTACAAAAAGCCTCGTTAAAATATGGGCATATTACAGCTCATTTTTTATAATTTTTATCTAAAAAATATTTAGTTATATTTGTTCATTAAAGAAAAGGCTTTGGTATTATAACTACATCATTCATGAAAAAGATTTTGAGTATAAATTTATAAAAGATTAAGAAATATGAGTAAACTAATTACGATTACATTTTTATTATTGAGTTTATTTATTGTTATAAATTCTTCTCACTCTAACGCTAAGACTAGTAAGGGTGAATATGTGATAATGCTGCATGGAATTGCTAGATCAAAAAGCCATATGCAAGAATTAGCGGATTATTTAAGTAATCAAAATTATGATGTTATAAATATTGATTACCCATCAACTGATCATAATTTAGAGGGTCTAACCAAAATTCTTAAAAAAGAAATATCAGCAAAGATCAAGGAAGATAAAAAAGTAAATTTTGTTGGCTATTCAATGGGTGGCTTGATGGTTAGAATTATTCTAAATGAACAAGATTATAAAAATATGGGCAGGGTTGTGCAGCTAGCAACTCCAAATAAAGGTAGTGAAGTATCAGATTTTTTGGAAGATAATTGGCTATATAAAAAGATTTATGGTCCAGCTGGCACTCAACTAACAACAGATCAAAGGCAAATAAGACATCTTCTTGAGGATAAAATAGATTATGAGCTGGGAATAATTGCTGGTAATTTTACAATTGATCCAATTTCCTCAACCATAATAGATGGAGATGATGATGGGAAGGTTTCAATAGAATCAACAAAACTAAAGGGAATGAAGGATCATGTAATTGTCAGTGCGTCACATACTTTTTTTCCATCAAATGAAATAGTAAAGCAGCAAACGCTAAATTTTTTGAAAAATGGGAAATTTAAACATGTGGTAAAGAAATAATACCAATTCCCAACTTTAATGAATGATACAGGCAAAATATTTTTTAGATAAAAATTATAAAAAAGAGTCGTCAGTATGTTCATATTTCATAATATTTTTCATGGGCTTTTTATGATTTTAATCAAAAAATATGAAGTTAGATTATTTATTATTTTAACTTAATTTTAAAGATAATAGTATGGACCCCAAGAGAGCAAAGGAGTCCAATCTTTTGCTTTCTTAAATTAACGGCATATATTTGTTATTAGTA
>CAJQHT010000026.1 GCA_905478245.1 uncultured Rickettsiales bacterium
TTCCAAAATAAGAGTTTAAGATTTTAACAAAATTATTTCACGCAAATTTGCATGGTGGTGATTTTTTTAAGAGGTTTTTTGTTGATAAATTTGCATTAACTAAATAAACTGAATTTGTTGATAAATTTGCATTAACTAAATAAACTGAATTTGTTGATAAATTTGCATTAACTAAATAAACTGAATTTGTTGATAAATTAGAAGAGTAATGTTTGTTTAAAAAATGGGTACCTTTCAAAGAGGCTGGAGGCTTCTATGGACAGGGCTCACTTCTGAAAGGGCAATATTTTGCTGTTGCTGGTACTTCAAAGGTAGAGACAACTAGAGGCCCGATAGAGATGATTGTATTCAAGAAAATCAAGTAGAAGTCAATAATAGTGTTCTAAGAAACTTTTTTGACTGGTAAGCTAATGACATTGTTCTTATTGAGTCTTTAGATGGATTTATTTCTTATAATCCCTTTTACTTCAGCAATAAAACGAGTATGCGTATCTTCTGTAATTGGTATTGCATCATACTCCGGATTAAGTGATACCAAAGTTTTATGATCGTTTAAGGTAACATATTTCTTAATAAGAGCCTCATCGTTATTTATTACTAAATATATCCTATTTGGATATGCCTCACTTATTTTTTCTGCCAACACCATATCCCCATCATATATTTTAGGTTCCATTGAGTCACCTCTTGCTTTTATTAAGATAGCCTTGTCGGGATTTAATATTGAAAATTGGTTTATAGGAATAGGGATTGTATCAATAACATAATCCTCGTTAAGACTTCCACTAGCTCCACACTTAGCTTCTATCAGCTTAACAAAGTGCACTGGAGATTTTGAGGGAGAAAATATTAATGTAAAATCTTTTGGATTATACACATTACGCTTTAAAATACCCCTCTTTTCAAACTGCTTAATAGTATAGGATACCAAAGATGTTGATACTTCCAAATTAGAAGCTATAGATCTAACAGAAATTGACTCATTTGCATCTCTACACTGAATCAATTCATTTAGTATCTCTTTTTGATTAGAAGTTAATTTTAATCCGAAATCGTCAGACATAGCCTAGCAATAAAAAGTAAATTATTTTTTACACATATTAAATAACACTTTACAAAATACAAGATAAATTAGTTTGTAGCTAAAAAACCCTTGACAACACAATATTTTATTAATACTTTCAATTAAGGATAGGTAGATTTATACCACCTTTATTAATATTTTAAAATATAGAAAATGGCAAAGAATGAAAAATCATCAAAAAAGCTAGCTAGTTTAGCTGGTAAAGTTTTAGGGCAAAAAAGTTCTACTAAGGCGGCAAGGAAGCTTGCTGGATCTGTTTTAACTCAAGCTCCTGATAAAAAGAGAAAATAGAAAGTTAAAACAAGATATAAATTATATGAAAAACATTAAAATCCCAAAATCCAACAGTGGGGAATTGCTCAATATGGAGGTTGAGAAAAACATTATTATTGTTGGCGCAAATGGATCTGGAAAAACAAGACTGGGATCAAGAATTGAACATACAAACAATCCTTCCAAAAGAATTTCTGCACAAAGACATTTAGTACTAAGTCCCGTTGTTCAAAAACAAGATTTCGAAACTTCTCAAACACAACTAAGACAAGTATATAATAATAAAAGTCCGATATCTCCTCAAAACGATTACCAGCAAGTATTAGTTTCTTTATTTGCTGAAGAGTCTGAAAGAAATAAGAAATTTGTTAATGACTACAAAAAGTCTTCTAAAAAAGATGATGTTCTTTTAGCGACTTCAGTCAAAGAGCAATTAATTAATATTTGGAACTTTGTTTTTCCCCATAGAGCATTGAAGCTAGAAAATGATAGAGTAAACGCGTTGAATGAAAATACTGAGTTCTCTGGCTCGGAAATGAGTGATGGCGAAAGAGTTGGGTTGTATCTTGTAGGTCAGGTTTTATTGGCTGACAAAGGCTGTATTTTAATTATTGATGAACCAGAGCTACATCTTCATAAATCATTAATGGTAAGATTGTGGAATAAATTAGAGGAGCAAAGGAAGGACTGCACCTTTATATACATAACTCATGATCTTGATTTTGCAGTAAGCAGACCTGCAAATAAAATAATTTGGGTACAAAGTTTTAAAAACAATCAATGGAATTGGGATGAACTAAATCCAAATAAAGTAATACCTGAAAACCTCTATCTTGAGGTGCTTGGTAGTAGAAAACCAATCTTATTTGTTGAAGGAGATAAAGGATCTCTAGATATACAAGTGTACCAGTCTTTTTATGAAAGCTTTACAGTAATTCCAGTTTCTTCCGGATCAAGCGAGAAGGTTATCGAATCAGTTAAGGGGCTTAGAAACAACACTAACCTGCACAACAAAGAAGTTTTTGGTTTGATTGATAGAGATTTCCGCTTAGAGAATCAAATTGGTGCACTTAAAAAGTGTGGCATATTTTGCTTGGAAGTCAATAAAGTAGAAAATTTATTTTTAGTTCCTGAGATTATAGAAATTGTTTGCAATCATTTATGCTTAAGTGACAAGAAAGAGGAGATCGCTTTAGAGATAAAAGCAATCTATTCAGGGGAAAAAGATTTTATTAAATTTAGAGCAGCAAAATATCGTATACAAAACATAATAAATGAAAAATTTAATTCTATAAAAGATGATAGTGGATACCAACTATTCAAGCAATCAATCTTTGAAGATGCTGACAAGCATTTAAATATAGACTTGCCATCTGAAAAAGGAGATCTTTTAGATATCCTAAAAATATATCCATACAAAGGCTTGGTAAATCAAATACAGAAGAAAGTTAATCTTACTAATAACGGTTACCAAAATTTAATTCTAGGGCTTTTTTCATCAGACAAAAGGGTAGATCTATTAAATATTCTAGAAAAACATTTACCAAAAATAATATTACAATCAGATACAATTGCATAGAATTGCACACTCAACGAGGCCGATTCGAGGCCGGATATACTTTAATGAAATTGGAGATAATGGCCGAAGCCTTTGTTTGTCTGGTTGCGGGGGCCAGATTTGAACTGACGGCCTTCAGGTTATGAGCCTGACGAGCTACCGGGCTGCTCCACCCCGCGATATGAATATTATCTGAAGATAATATTAGAGAAATTTCTTGCAAAAATAGAAAAAATATCTTTTAATAACATCACCATAAATCTTAACTACTTAAAAAGCAAGAAATTAATCAAATTTAAAGGATAATTATGAAAAATACAATGTGGGGCGGGCGTTTCAACGCAAAACCATCGGATATAATGCAGGAAATTAATCAATCTATTACTTTTGATTATTTACTATATAAGCAAGACATCGCTGGCTCCATTGCTCATGCTAAAATGTTAGCAAAATCTGAAATTATAGGTCGGGATGAGGCAAAAAAGATGATAGATGGCCTGAAAACTATTGAAAAAGAGATAGAATCTGGCGAGTTTGAATTTAAAAAAGAATTAGAGGATATTCACATGAATATTGAAGCTCGTTTGACTGAAATTATTGGTGATGTTGCCGGTAAATTGCACACGGCGCGCTCGCGAAATGATCAAGTTGCCACTGATTTTAAACTTTATGTGCGTGATGCATGTGCTGAAATTGATATATTACTCAAAGATTTACAAAATAATTTTATCAATAAGGCGCAAGATAATATTGATGTTATTATGCCTGGATTTACTCATTTACAAACAGCGCAGCCAATTTCATTTGGTCATCATTTTATGGCCTATTTTGAGATGATAAAGCGTGATCGTTCGCGTTTTGCTGATTGTAAAAAACGTCTTAATGAATGCCCACTTGGCTCAAGCGCTTTAGCTGGTACTTCTTTTAATATTGATCGATTTATGAGCGCAAAAGAATTAGGCTTTGATGCTCCTTGTAATAATTCACTTGACGGCGTTTCTAGTCGTGATTTTGCTATTGAATTTTTAGCAGCAGCTGCGATATTAGCTACACATTTATCTCGCTTGGCCGAAGAAATGGTAATTTGGATGTCGCAAGGCTTTAATTTTATTGAATTAAGTGATGAATTTACCTCAGGAAGCTCAATTATGCCACAAAAAAAGAATCCCGATGCTGCGGAATTGGTACGTTCTAAATCCGGTCGTATTTTTGGCTCATTATTTAATTTATTAACTGTAATTAAGGGTTTGCCTCTAGCTTATAGCAAGGATATGCAAGAAGATAAGGAGCCGGTATTTGATGCTGTTAAAAATATTCGCCTATCTATTTTAGCAATGTCTGGCATGGTTAAGGATTTAAAAGTTAAACCAGAAAATATGCTGGAAATGTCAAAATCTGGCTTTTCTACTGCTACTGACCTGGCTGATTGGTTAGTGAAGAATTTAGGAATTCCATTTCGTAAATGTCACCATATTACCGGACAAATTGTACAAATAGCAGAAAAAAAGAATTGTGATTTAGTGGATTTATCTTTGCAGGATTTACAAGATATTGAGCCAAAAATTACTAATGATATTTTTAATGTTTTATCTGTAGAAAATTCTGTCAATAGCCGCAATAGCTTTGGCGGGACATCAATTATAAAAGTTCAAGAGGCTATTAATGAAGCTAGTTCTTATTTAAAGATTTAAAATTTATTAAAATGTCAAAAAATACTCCAATGGCATTAAGCTTATTAAAAAAGAGGCAGAAAAATAACTTAGAGCAAAACAATATAAACATCGAGGATGATTTTCAAAATTTATCATTACAACCATCGCAAAATGATCCAGATTCCGATGCTAGCCTGCTTCATGATATTGCATTACAGTATATATTAAAACCTGAAGAAGTCACGCAATACTTAGAATCAGAAGCACAAAAACTTAAGAAGGCTATAGATTGGAAACAAACAAAATCAATTGAACAATATGTTGAGCATCTTTATCTGCTTGATAATTTGGGTTTCGAGGAGTTTGTATGTGAAGAATTTATACAGCTTTATAATAAATGCGTAATAGAAAATGGCATGACAAAAGATAGTATTGAAATTATTTTAGGGGCGGTAAATTATGTTATTTTATATAAAATAGAATCTTCTGATTTAGAAGTTAATTCTTTGAAGGTTATTGTTGGCGCAGTTGAAGATTTAGGAAAGATAATAACATGCAATAATATTGAAATAAAAGATCAAGATTTATTGCAAACATTAAATAATAATTATAAAAAAGCTCAAAAATTACTTGAAGATTTAGATGTGACACAAGATAATGATGAAAACAACAGTTCAAGAATTAATGACAATAAAATTAGTCCAAACCCAGTTAGGGCAAAATCATGGCCATTGTCAAATAGAGAATTAACAGAAAATCACAGATGAAGTTAAATAATTTTAGTGAATTTATAAAATATTTTATTACTAAGCAAAAGAAATATTTCATTATTTTACTGATATTACATCTTGCCTGGGCTTTGGATCAAACATTACTTCCTTTAGCTTTTAAATTATTCCTGGATATATTAACTAATTTTACTGGCAATAAAGCAGAAATCTGGACAAAAATTGCCGTTCCACTAGCTTTTGGTGGTGGTCTGTGGATAATGATTGAAATAATGTATCGAACTTATGATTATATTTCAACAACTGTTTTTCCAAAATTTCAGTCTGATATCAGGCTCTATATGATTAAATATTTGCAGCGTCATTCATATGGCTTTTTCTCTAATAATTTTTCCGGATCTCTGTCCAATAAAATTAATGATATGGCCAGTGAGGCCTCATTAATATTGGAAAGCATTATTGTATTTTTTATACCAACTATTTTAGCAATGATTATTGGCGGCTTTATTTTTGCTTCTTTTCATCCATATTTTGCTTTTATTTTATTTATTTGGTTCTTTGTACATATTGGAATTTCACTATTTTATGCTAAAAAATGTAATGAATATTCCTACACACATTCCAAAAGCCGCAGCCATTTAACTGGCAGGGTGGTTGATAGCTTTACTAATATTTTTGCCATTAAGGGATTTGCTCGAGGCGCAAATGAAATGGCTGAACTCGGGAAATATCAAATAGATGAAAAAAATAAAAATATAAAATTAAATAGATTATTATTTAAGATCAGATTACTACAAGGATCTTTCTGTTTTTTAATGATGGGAATATTAGTGGTTTGGGCTATTGTTACAAATTGGCAGAAAAATATTATTACAGCGCCAGAGGCGGTTTATATATTTTACACTTCCTGGGGGTTAACCATGATGTCATTTTTTTCTGGCTGGCAAATTGCCATCTTCTTTAAATCTCTTGGAATATGTCGTCAAGCCTTTAAAATTATATCTCTACCTCATGAAATTAAAGAAATAGAAAATGCTAAACCGCTAAAAATTAGAAAAACAGATATTATTTATGAAAATGTAACTTTTTATCATGAAGAAAATAAAAATTTATTTAAAAATAGCAATTTAATTATTAAAGCTGGCACTAAAATAGGTTTAGTTGGAGAATCTGGCGGTGGAAAAACTAGTTTAATTAATTTATTAATGCGTTTTCACGATCTTGAATCTGGTAGAATCTTAATAGATAATCAAGATATCAGCAGAGTTCAGCTAGATTCTTTAAGAAAAAATATTACCTTAATACCACAAGATCCAACTTTATTTCATAGAACAATTTATGAAAATATTTCCTATGGTAAAGATAATGTAACAAAAAAAGAGGTTATTGAAGCCAGTAAAAAAGCTTATTGCCATGAATTTATTAGTGAGCTAAAAGATGGCTATGATACATATGTTGGCGAAAGAGGAGTTAAGCTTTCAGGAGGTCAAAGACAAAGGATTTCCATTGCCAGAGCAATATTAAAAGATGCGCCAATATTAATTTTAGATGAAGCTACGTCAGCACTTGACAGTAAAACAGAAAAATACATCCAAGACAGCCTGAGTCTTTTAATGAAGGATAAAAATAAAACTGTTATTGCCATCGCCCATCGCCTTTCTACTCTGCAAAATATGGATAGAATTATAGTTTTAGATAAAGGAAAAATTGCAGAAGAAGGGACCCATAGTGAGTTACTGGATAAAAATAATAGTCTTTATAAAAAATTATGGGAATTACAATCGATATAGAGTAAATAAATGAAAGAAACTATCATTATTTTATTATCATTTTTAATGTTTTTTATGGGTTTAAATCTGAAAATATCAGATTTATATTCCACATTAAAAGCGCCCAAGATGGTAATTATTGGCTTATTATTACAATATTTATTGATGCCTCTACTAGCCTATCTATTGTCAATTTTATTTTTATTAGAAAAAGATTTTCTAATTGGAATGATTTTAGTTGGAGCTGCCTCTGGAGGGATAGCGTCAAATGTAATGTGTTACCTAGCCAAAGCTGATTTAACCTTATCTATAACATTAACCAGCATATCAACATTATTATCAGCTTTTATAACGCCAATAATTATTCAATTCTATATTGGTCAAATAATATTTATTGATCATTTTGCAATATTTTTAACATTAGTTAAATTAATAATAATCCCGGTTGCTGCCGGTTTGTTAATTAATAGTTTTTTTGAAAATAAAATATTATTCTTTAAGAAGATCTTGCCCATAATTGCCAAAATTACCATTATTACTATTATTGCTCTAATTATTATTTTAAATAGACATAATTTAGATAAGATTAGCTATTTATTGATGATTTGCGTTATGCTTCACAATATTCTTGGCTTTATTTTTGCCTATTTAATTAGCACAATTTTTACCAAAAATATATCTCAGCGTCGCACTATAGCAATTGAAGTAGCAATGCAGAATTCTGGATTGGCAGCAATTCTAGCAATTAAATATTTTTCCAGCCTAAGCGCCATTCCAGCAGTTATTTTTAGTATCTGGCATAATATTTCAGGTTTTGCTTTTGCTATTTTTGCCAGAAAAAATAATTAAGAGAAAATTAATAGAGATTTAGCTTCATCTTTTTATCTAAAAAATATTTTGTTATATTATTTACTAAAGATGAGATTTGATATAATAAATAAGTGTTATTTTGCTACATTATGTATTAAAACGATACATATTCTGTATCATTTTAATACAGTATTTTAAAAGACTATTTAGAAATGAATAGCTTTATCAAAAGCATCAAGAACACTTTCATGCATCATCTCTGACATTGTTGGATGAGGAAATATAGTATGCATCAAATCAGATTCTGTGAGTTCAGCCTGTTTACCAATAACATAGCCTTGAATCATTTCTGTAACTTCTGCGCCAATCATATGAGCACCAAGCAATTCTCCTGTTTCTTCATCAAAAATAGTTTTAATTAAGCCTTCCGTTTCACCCATGGCAATTGCTTTGCCATTGGCCATATAAGGAAAGCGCCCTACTTTAATTTTCTTACCCAGATCCTTAGCTTTAGCTTCTGTTAATCCAACTGAGGCAATTTGCGGCATACAGTAAGTACATCCAGGGATGTTCTCAGTTTTAATGGGATGGGTATTTGAGGCATCAAATTTACCCAATTTCTCTGCTATTTTTTCTGCTGCTATAACACCCTCATGAGAAGCCTTATGGGCTAACCAAGGCGCAGAGGTGACATCCCCAATAGCATAAATATTTTTCTCATCCGTTTCTAAATAACCATTAGTTACAATAAAGCCGCGATCAAGGTTAATTATAGTATTATTCAAGCCAATATTTTCAACATTAGGCACAATTCCAACAGCCATAATAGCTTTTTGTGCTTCTATTTTTTGCTCTTTACCATTAATTTCAACAATTGCTGTGATTGAATCTTTATTTTTATTAATCTTTTTTAAATTTGCTGAGCTATGAATTTTAATTCCTTGTTTTTCAAAGCTTTTTCGTGCTAATTTTGAAATTTCCTCATCCTCAACTGGCAGAATATTTTTTGCCATCTCAACAATAGTAACATCAACTCCCATATTATTGTAAAAAGAAGCAAATTCAACACCAATTGCACCACTTCCTACAACTAAAATTGATTTTGGTAAAGATTTTGGCGTCATAGCTTCGCGGTAACTCCAGATAAATTCACCATCACTTTCTAAACCCTTTATTTGACGAGCACGAGCGCCAGTGGCAATAATGATATTTTTAGCATTAATATTGGCAATAATTTCATTATTTTTGCTTACTTCAATATTTTTTTGTGCAGAAATTTGACCAAAACCATCAATGACTTCAATTTTATTCTTTTTTAAAAGAGCTTCAATGCCAGAGCTGAGCTGTTTTGAAACTTTGCGTGATCTTTCTATAATTTTATTAAAATCAAATTTAATATCTTTAACGCTAAAACCAAATTGATCTAAATTATGCAAAAGATGATTAATTTCTGAACTTCTAAGTAGAGCTTTTGTTGGAATACAGCCCCAATTTAGACAAATTCCGCCCAAATGATTATCTTCAATAATTACTGTTTTTAAACCTAATTGAGCTGCTCTTATTGCCGCCACATAACCACCTGGACCTGCTCCTATAACACAAAGGTCGACATTTTTAGATATAGTCATTTGAAATTCACTTGATAAATTGATTAATAAAGCTAATATTTTATTTTTAATTTGCTAAACTGCAACAAATTTTATTATGAGCACAGAAATAAAAGAGATAATTAATAATATTTCCAATGATGTAAAAGTAATTCGGGGGTGTCTTTGACCCCGAATCTTTAAAATTAAAACTCGATCAATTAGAAGAAAAAGTTCAAGCTAGTGATTTTTGGCAAGATCAAGAATCAGCCTCAGCAATTATGCAGGAAAAAAACTATATTGAAAAAGATTTAGAAGGTATATTTTTAATTGAAGATGGCCTAAAGGACAATTCCGAGCTGCTTGAAATAGCCATAGAAGAGAATGATCAGCAAATGATTTTAGAAATTAAAGAAAATCTTGATAAGATTGCAAAAATTGCTCAAAATAGCAAAATTTCCTGCTTATTTAGTGGTGAAAATGATAAAAATGACTGTTTTTTAGAGATTAATACCGGAGTTGGAGGCTCTGATGCTTGTGACTTTGCTGACATGCTGCTTCGCATGTATCACAGATGGGCCGAGAATCACGAATTTAAAGTTGAGATTATTAGTTACTTAGCAGGAGATGAAGCTGGAATAAAATCAGCCACTATGAGAATATCAGGATATAATGCTTATGGCTGGTCCAGAACTGAAAGTGGAGTACATCGCTTGGTTAGAATCTCCCCTTTTAACGCCAACGGTAAAAGACAAACTAGCTTTGCCAGTGTTTGGATTTATCCAGTAATTGACGATAAAATAGAAATTGAAATAGATGATAAAGATCTAAGGATTGACACTTATCGTGCTAGCGGTGCGGGCGGACAGCATGTTAATAAAACTGACTCCGCTGTTAGAATAACACATATTCCAACTAATATTGTGGTACAATGTCAAAATGACAGATCTCAATTGAGAAATAGAGCGGAAGCAATGAAGATGTTAAAATCAAGATTATTTGAATTAGAAATGCGCAAAAGACAAGATGAAAAAGATGAGTCCAATGCCACCAAGACAGACAATGGCTGGGGTAATCAAATTAGATCTTATGTTTTACACCCTTATAAAATGGTTAAGGATTTAAGAACAAATGTTGAACATAGCAATCCTCAAGCGGTTTTGGATGGCGACCTTGATAGCTTTATATTAAGCAATTTGCAAAAAGGGGCAGAAAAATAAAGAAAATGCTTGAAATTGTAAATAATTTAATTTAAAGTCTATCTTCTAAGTTGAAGTTTGCGCTGCTAGATAGTTTTTATAGCACATTAAAAGTTCAAATAAATATAAATAAATTACAGTTAATTACTTACATGGAAGTTAAAGTTCATAATAAACAAAATCTTGAAATAGCAATTCGTGCTTTTAGAAAAAAAGCTCAAAGGGAAGGTATAATTCGTGAAGCCAGACTTAGAAAAAATTATGAAAAACCTTCTGAAAAAAAGGTGCGTAGAGAAGAAGAAAGTCTAATTAAAACCATAAGACTTCGTAAAAAAGAGTTTTCTAATTTTTCATTTTAAATTACTTTAGTCATTTTAATTCTCTTCTTAATTCTGTAGGTAAGAATTATAAAATAGGTTTATGGCTATTTTACTTCTTAATAATTTTACGCAATGGTCGTAAGTAAAAAAGATAAAGATTTTATTCTTCTGATTATCTCTGCCATATTTTTATTATGGTTTATATTCAACATCACCTCCTACTCTTTTTCTGTTTTATCTCTTAAAAACTCTAAAAATATCGACATACTACTTGGTGAAACGCAAAAAAACCAGTGGCTTAACGTCTCAAGAACAATAAATAGAAAAGATATTGAAGGCCGTATCATAATAGTTGATTTTTGCGCTGAACGCAATATCAAATGCATCAAAAATATTTCTCAAATTAAAAAATTAAAAAAGAAATTTGGCAATAAAATTCTAGTACTCAATATAGCCAAAATTGATGCTGAATCTGACATTGATACTATCAAGAATTTTATTAAAAAATCTGGCGTTGATTATCCTGTTATTATTGACACTGATGAAAAAATAACAGAATTAATTGGAAACTCTCAGAATGGCACTGCTTTACTGGCACCAAATGGTTCATTTGTTGGATTCTGGTCTGATTTTACAGATTTTCAAGAAATATCCATAAGAATCGATAACCTGATTGATAAATATGGCCTAATATTTAATGCCAGATCTTTTCCAACTACTTTAGATTACGCTGATAATTCTATCTTAAATTTTCCTTCTAAAGTTGAATATGCTAAAAATTTTAAATATAAAAATAGAAAGATTAATGCCTTAATAATTGCCAATATTGCCAGAAATAATATTGTTATTTCTTCTTTGGATGGCAAGATAATAGGAAAATTAGGCTTAAAAGAACAATCGGGATTTGTGGATGGAAATTTATCAGAAGCTCAATTTAATCATCCATCCGGTCTTTTATATAGTAAAAATATTTTATATGTGGCTGATAGCTTGAATCATGCAATTAGAAAGGTTGATTTTAAGAATAAGACAGTAACAACTATTATTGGCTCTGGAATTGAGGGTGGCATCATTAAAGAAAAATTAGATGCGAAGCAGGTTAAATTATCATATCCAAATGATTTAAATTACTTTCCAGATAAAAATCATATAATTATTGCGAATTCCGGCACTAATCAATTATTAAAATATGATATTATTAATAACAAGATTAGCCCCTTTGTTGGAAATGGTGATAAAGGCATGAAAGACGGCCCCAAAGCCTCCCTTGCCTGGCCTATAAGTCTTGATGTTTTTCGTAATAAATTATATTTTATCGATCAAGAAAGTTCATCACTTAGAATTGCTGATAAAACTGGCTATGTTAGAACATTAATCGGCCATGGCTTAGCTATAAAGGGTAATAAAAATGGCAAAAAAGAACAAGCCCTGATGAATAATCCACTGGGATTATTTGTAAATAATAACGGCATTTACATAGCAGACGGACAAAATAATTTAATTAGAAAATATGACCTTAAGTCAAGAAAACTAACTAATTATAGTGGCGACGGCAAAAAAGCAAATAATATAGGAAAAAATACATCCTATAATAATGTTTCTGATCTGGTTTTAATAAAAAATAACTTTTATATAGCAGATAGTCACAATAATAGAATTGTAGTTAAAAATAAAATTAACGGCAAGACATCTATTCTCGATATTATTCCAAGATTAATTTTAGAGCAGAATTCCTTAGCAGAACATTTACCTGATATTAAAAATTTAAAAGAAAGCAATGTTAAAAGTGATGTAGCAATAGATTTAAATTTAAAACTAAAAGAAGGCTATAGAATTAATGATTTAGCTCCAAGTTTGCTAAATTTAATTAAAATTAATGATAAAAAAGAAGCTAGTTTAATTGCAAGTTATGATTGGAATATTATTAAAAATAGTAAAATTAAATTACCTAAATTATCAGGAGAATTTATCTATTATTTACAAGGTAAAATATATTACTGCCAGGATAAAAAAGATAGCTTATGCCTGGTCAGCAACTATGAATCTAAAATTATTCCTGCCAGCACCAATAAAAATAATATCATAGAAATTATTTTATAAAGCTTTATCTTGTCAGTAAATTGTAATACCAATTCCCATCTTTAAATGGGTTAAAATAATAAATAATCTAACTTTATATTTTTTGATTAAAATCTACAAAAAGCCTCGTTAAAATATGAACATACTGACGACTCTCTTTTATAATTTTTCTCTAAAAAATATTTTGTTATATCATTCATTAAAGTTGGGAATTGGTATAACGCTATTTTCTATAGACATTTAAAGCTTGATGGTTTAATATTCTATACTAGAACCCATCTTTAAATGGATTTAATACAATAAGCAATCTAGCCTTAGATTACTTAATTAAAAATATTTAATAATTTATCAATGTCAGAAGTAGAATTACAAATGAACACAAAACAACAAAATACAGATTACGGTGCCGATTCAATTAAAGTATTAAAAGGATTGGAGGCCGTTAGAAAAAGACCAGGAATGTATATTGGCGATACTGACGATGGCAGTGGATTGCATCACATGGTTTATGAGGTTGTGGATAATGCTATTGATGAAGCCTTAGCTGGTCACTGTGATGAAGTTTTAGTAACTATTAATGACGACGGGTCTGTATCTGTTAAAGATAATGGCAGGGGCATACCAGTTGACATACATGAAGAAGAGGGCGTAAGTGCGGCAGAGGTAATAATGACCCAGCTTCATGCTGGCGGTAAATTTGATCAAAATTCCTATAAAATCTCTGGCGGTTTGCATGGTGTTGGAGTTTCTGTAGTTAATGCACTTTCTGATTGGCTGGAAGTTAAAATATGGAGAGATAGAAAAGAACATTTCATTAGATTTGAAGATGGTGAAACCGTTAAATCATTAGAGGTTGTTGGTGAAGCTAAAGGCAAAAAAGGTTCTCAAATAACATTTCACCCATCAAGCGAAACCTTTTCCTTTACTAAATTTAATTTTGGCACTCTTGAACATAGATTAAGAGAATTATCTTTCTTAAATTCTGGCGTGAAAATAGTATTGAAAGATTTACGAGATGAAGAACCAAAAGAATCTGTGTTATTTCACGAAGGTGGAGTGATGGCTTATATAAAATTTCTTGATAAAAGCAAAAATGCCATGCATGAAGCTATTTCTATTAACACCCCTGAGGCTGATGGAATTAGTTTAGAGATTGCAATGCAATGGAATGATAGCTATCACGAGAACGTACTTTGTTTTACCAATAATATCCGCCAAAGAGATGGGGGAACTCACTTAGCCGGGATGCGCTCAGCATTAACCAGAACTATTAATAATTATGCTTCTGAGAATAAATTATTCAAAAAAGAAAAAATTGTCCTAAGTGGCGATGATGTTAGAGAAGGCTTAACTTGTGTTTTATCAGTTAAAGTACCTGATCCTAAATTCTCATCTCAAACTAAGGATAAACTAGTTTCTAGCGAGGTTAGGACCTATGTGGAATCAGCATTAAATGACAAATTATCGCAATGGTTTGAGGAAAAGCCAGCTGATGCTAAAATGATTATAAACAAAGCTCTTGAAGCATCTCATGCCAGAGAAGCCGCAAGAAAAGCTCGTGAGCTAACCAGAAGAAAGAGCGTTTTAGAAGTTAGTAATTTACCAGGTAAATTAGCTGATTGCCAAGAAAAAGATCCTGCTCTTAGTGAAGTATTCATTGTTGAGGGTAATTCTGCTGGCGGCTCTGCTAAAGGCGGCAGAAATCGTAAATTTCAGGCAATATTACCAATTAGAGGTAAAATTCTTAATGTTGAAAGAGCTCGTTTTGACAAAATGCTTTCCTCCGTTGAAATTGGCACCATCATTACGGCACTTGGAACCGGTATTGGTAAGGAAGATTTTGATGCTGATAAAATTAGATATCATAAAATCATTATCATGGCCGATGCTGATGTTGATGGATCACATATCAGAACATTAATTTTAACATTTTTCTTTCGCCATATGCCAGAGTTAATAGAGAAAGGTTATTTATATATTGCTCAACCACCTCTTTATAAAGTTAAGAAAGGCAGTAGTGAAGTTTATTTAAAGAATGAACAAGCTTTACAAGATTATGTTATTGATAACGCTTTAAATGGTGCTATAATTAAATCTGGCGCTGGAGATCGTGCTAATAATGACCTTCTTGATTTTGTAACTAAATTAAATAAATTTACTGGATTACTAGAAAATGTTGCAAGATTTATTCCAGTTGAAATTGCACAAAGTGCAGCACTAAGTAATGCTCTAAATAATGACTGGCTTGAAGATAATATTAAAGCTGTCAAAATAGCAGAAGATATAGTCTCTAATCTAAAAGAAAGCTGCCAAGATGACTATATTCAATGGTCTGGCGATACCACCTCCAATGCAATTAGAATTATAAAAGAATCTAGAGGGGTAACAGAAGATATTCTTATCACAAGAGATTTAATTGAAACTCCTGAAACTATTGCTCTTAACTCTATTTCAGCGCAAATTGCACAAGATTTTAGATCTGTAATTACTTTTTCTAAAAAAGATGAAGAGTTTTTAACAAAGAGCCCTGTTGCTTTAGTTAATTTTATTAATGATATTGGCAAGAAAGGTCTTTCTATTCAGCGCTTTAAAGGTCTTGGTGAAATGAATGCGGATCAATTATGGGAAACCACTCTTGACCCTTCCAATAGAACCTTACTTCAAGTCAAAATTGATGAATTTGACGAAGCTGATGAAGCCTTTTCAACATTAATGGGTAATGTGGTTGAACCAAGAAGGGAATTCATTCAAGAGAATGCTCTAAAAGTCGTCAATCTTGATGTATAAAATTTAGATATATCTTAATTAAATACACCTAAAATATGAAGGTAAAAATTACAGAATTTACAAAAAATCCCATGCAATCATCACCAAAGCAAAATGGATTTTGGGAATTAACATTTGTTGAAGAGAAAAATAGCCGCTTCATTAATGATAAAACAGGATGGACTTCATCAAATAATACCAATACCCAATTGAAGCTAAAATTTTCTACAAAGAAAGATGCTATTCGTTATGCCGAAAGGAAAAATCTAGAATATACCCTTGACTGCGCAAATAAATCATCCATCAAGCCTAAATCATATAGTGAGAATTTCTTACAGCCGATCTTGTAACCAATAAGAGTTAATATGTCTTTCATATATGATTTACTGTCAGATAAAATTACCACTCAACAGACCCTTATTAATGAATGGTTTCAAGATAGATTTGTCAAAAAACAGCCATTATTCTATAATTCGGTAGATTTAAGACATTCCGGATTCAAAATTGCTCCCATTGATAATAACTGCTTTCCTGCTGGCTTTAATAATTTAAGCAGTGCCGCTAAATCAAGGGCAGTGAATATTTCTCATGACTTTTTCCAGGACAGATATCCAAAAGTAAAAAATATTATCATCATACCAGAGAATCATACCAGAAATGATAAATATCTTGAAAACGTTTTAACTTTAAAAGAAATTATCTCTAAAAATCAAGATATAGATGTAGTTATTGGCAGCCTAATAGATGACATCGACGATCAACTGAAGATTAAACTGCAATCCAAAAAAAATATTACTTTACATAAAATTATTAGAAGAAATGATAAAATTATTACAAAATCTGGCTTTGAAGCTGACCTGATAATTTCTAATAATGATTTTACAAATAAGCCAGAAGAAATATTAAATAACCTAAGGCAAGATATAATTCCTGGAACTAATCTTGGTTGGCACAATAGAACTAAAAGTAAGCATTTTGATATATATGAATCCTTAGCAAAAGAATTGTCTGAATTGATTGATATTGATCCCTGGCTAATTAGCTCAATTCACAAGAATTGTACAAATATTGATTTTAAAAATAAGAAAAATATTGACAATCTGGCTTCATCTGTTGAAAATGTTCTAGCGAATATAAAGGAAAAATATAAAGAATACAATATAAATCTAGACCCATATTGCTATGTAAAAGCCGATAATGGAACATATGGAATGGCAATAATGACCGTTAAGAATGCTGAGGAAATTTTATTAATTAATAAAAAACAGCGCAATAAAATGAATATGCTTAAAGGCAATATTGCAAATAATCAGGTTATCATTCAGGAAGGTATTCCAACTATAGATAATATAGAAGGCTCTCCTTTGGAGCCAATGATTTATCTGATGAACGGTATAGCATTTGGTAATATTTTCAGAACCAATAACAATAGAGATAATAATATTAGCCTTAATTCTACTGGAATGGAATTTAGAAATTTAGATAATATTGAACAGAATTTTAATATCGGAGGAAATATAGAAAATATCTTTCCTATTTACAATATATTGGCACGTCTATCTGCTCTTGCTTCCTCTTATGAAAATGAAATTTAATAATTTTGCCTCTTTATCGATCTATAGCATTTCAAAATAACGACGAAATTACCAAAATTCGGTGATTTGCAGAATTCTTTATTGTAGCTCATTTTTTATAATTTTTATCTAAAAAATATTTTGCCCAAATGTATAGTTTAATCTAATAATTGGTATTATTTATTATTTTAACCCATTTTAAAGAGGGGATTTGGTATTACAATTAAGAACGGATTTTACCATTGCCCCTGATTGCCCCGCCTCTTTATTGAACCTTCCCTGCTGCTTCTGATATTGTCACTATTGAAGCTGGAACGGCATCTGATTCACTATCAAAAAAATCTGCTAAATCTACATGTTCATCGCACCAATCCCCTTCTAAATCTGAAGAATCTTTTTTTGAACCTCCACGTCTACCATCAAGGCCTTCTAATTCATTATCGGAATTATTAGGAGAGCTATAAAGGGATTTAGTAGTAATATTTAATAAAATTTGACTATCTTCTGGCTTTGTTAGACACGCATCTATATCTACTAAGAATTGCGATGATTGCTTTACTCTTTCTATGTTAAATGAAGATTTTTCTATGGCAGATTTTAATACTTCAATCTCTTTTTCAAGAATTTCTTTTGCTAAATCTTTTTCTTTTTGCAGTTTTTTTAAAACTTGGTCGCCACCATCCTCGTGCTTAATATTAAACTCTCTTACGTAATATTCCCTTAATGTATTGGTATATGCTGCTTTTAAAACTGCCACCTTATTCATAGCCTGATCAATTGCACGAAAATATATAGGATTATTTACCTTCAATGACGATCTTTTATCCTTAGCATCAATAGACTTAGGAATAGCAATTAAGCTGTATTAAAAGCACCCTCATTATTAACTGAATGCTGAATCTCAATATCCTGCAAAATCTCAGCAGAATCATCCTCTAGTGAAGATTCTTCGCTTGATGTCGCGTGATTGTTAGACTTAGCCTTAAAATCACCCATAATTAAGCCAGTACCAGCAGGTATTAATCTACCAACTATAATATTTTCTTTTAAACCATGTAGTAAATCTTCTTTTCCTTGAATTGCAGATTCTGTCAATACTTTGGTTGTTTCCTGGAATGAAGCCGCTGAAATAAAAGATTTAGTCTGCAATGAAGCCTTGGTAATACCAAGTAATATTGGTTCAGAAGTTGCAATATTAAGCCCTTCATCAATTGCTTTTTTATTAACTTCATCTAAGAGGTCTTTATCAATATGTTCCCCTGCAAGAAGCGTAGTATCGCCAGGATTTTTAACATTAACTCTTTTTAACATCATGCTTAAGATAACCTCAATATGCTTATTATCAATTTTAACACCTTGCATTCTATAAACCTTTTGAACTTCATTAATCATATAATCAGTGAAGGCTTTAATGCCAAGAACACGAAGTATATCATGTGGTACTAAACCGCCATCAACTATGATGTCACCTTTTGTAACTTTATCACCCTCTGAGACAAATAAATGCTTACCTTTTGAGATCATATATTCTACCGGCTCAATTGATGCATCCTCGGATCTGATTATAAGCTTTCTTTTAACTTTATAATCTTTACCAAACTCAATTATACCATCAATTTCACTAATAATAGCGGCATTTTTAGGTTTACGGGCTTCAAATAATTCAGCAACACGAGGTAGACCACCAGTAATATCACGAGTTTTAGAAGATTCTTTAGGAATTTTAGCAATTATGTCACCTGCTTTGATTTGATCGCCATGTGAAGAGCTAACTATAGCATTAAGAAGCAATGGATATTCTTTTTCTTGACCTTGGCTAGAAATAATAATTCTAGGCTTAAGTTCCTGCTTGCTATATTGTTTCCAATCAATAACTATTTTAGTAGAAACCCCAGTAGATTCTTCAATTTTTTCCCTTAATGAAACACCTTCCTGAAGATCTGCATATTCTATTTGACCGTCAAATTCAGCAATAACAGGAATATTATAAGGATCCCATTCAGCTAAATGATCACCTTTCTTAATTAATTCACCATCTTTACGACCCATTACCGAACCATAAGGAACTCTATAGCTATGAATTTGATTTTTTGTCTTTTCATCTAAAATAGAAATTTCTGTATTTCTAGTAATTGAAACTACTTTATCTTCGCTATTAATGATTATTCCTCCATCAGAAATCTTCATAACACCATCAGAAATAGCAGCTATTGAAGATTGCTCTGAGTTTCTTTGAGCAGCACCACCAACATGGAATGTTCTCATGGTTAATTGAGTACCAGGCTCTCCAATTGATTGAGCAGCAACAACACCAACAGCTTCACCCTTGCCAACAATATTACCGGTAGATAAATCACGGCCATAACACTGAGCACAAACACCTTGCTCTGCCTCACAAGTTAAAGCTGATCTAACAGTAATTTTATTAACCCCAGATTCCTCAATTTCCTCGCTAAGAGATTCATCAATTAAAGATCCAGCTTTAATTGTTAATTTTTTATTATCATTATCAACTCCATTAATTTCTTTTAAAAGCACTCTTCCTAGAGATTGTTCAGAGATAGAAGAAATAATCCTACCATCATCTATAACAGATTCTAGATCAATACCATTTTTGGTACCACAATCATCTTGCATAACAATGCAATCTTGAGAGACATCCACCAATCTTCTGGTCAAATAACCTGAATTAGCAGTTTTTAAAGCTGTATCAGCAAGCCCTTTTCTGGCACCATGAGCAGAAATGAAATATTCTAATACTGTTAAACCTTCTTTAAAGTTTGATATGATTGGAGTTTCAATAATTTCACCAGATGGTTTTGCCATAAGACCCCTCATACCAGCAACTTGCTTGATTTGGTTTTCTGAACCCCTTGCCCCAGAATCAGCCATCATATATACTGAATTAGCAGTGGCGGCATTGGTAAAGCTAGAAATTTCTGACATCATATTCTTAGATATTTTATCAGTACATTCTGTCCATTCATCAACAATTTTATTGTATCTTTCACCAGTAGTAATTAAGCCATCTTTATATTGAACTTCTAATTTTCCAATATTACTTAAAGAAGCCTGAACATTTTGTTGTTTTGTTTTAGGGATTATCATATCATTTTTACCAATAGAAATACCAGATTTACAAGCATATTTAAAACCTAAGCTCATAATTCTATCACAAAACATTACTGTTTCTTTCTGACCAGAACTTCTATAAACAGCGTCAATAAGATCTGTTATGGCTTTTTTAGTCATAGATTTATTTACTACCGAGAAATCATTTTTGATGTAATCTGGAAGAACATTAAATAATATAACTCTACCTGGAGTTGTATCTGCTATTCTATAGAATCTTTCTCCTTGTTCACTTCTAACCTGATATCTATATTTTATATTATCATGTATATTAACCGCCTTTATTTCTAAAGCATGCTCTAATTCAGCATAATCAGATATTAAAGCTGGTTTAGGATTTTTTTCTTTATTTTCCATGGTAATATAGTATAAACCCAAAATAATATCCTGAGATGGAACAATTATAGGCTTACCATTTGCTGGACTAAGAATATTGTTAGTTGACATCATTAACACCCTACATTCTACCTGAGCCTCAATTGACAAAGGAACATGAACCGCCATTTGATCACCATCAAAATCAGCATTAAACGCAGCACAAACTAATGGATGTAATTGTATCGCTTTACCTTCAGTTAATATAGGTTCAAATGCCTGTATACCAAGCCTATGAAGTGTTGGAGCACGGTTTAATAAAACAGGATGCTCTTTAATAACCTCATCCAATATATCCCAAACCTCTGGTCTTCCTGCTTCAATCATTTTCTTGGAAGCTTTAATAGAAGGAGATTTGCCATATAATTCTAATTTAGAATAAATAAATGGCTTAAATAATTCTAAAGCCATTTTCTTTGGTAAACCACATTGATGTAATTTCAGCTCTGGACCAACAACAATCACACTTCTTCCAGAATAATCAACCCTTTTACCAAGAAGATTCTGACGGAAACGGCCTTGCTTGCCCTTAAGCATATCACTTAAAGATTTAAATGGTTTTTTATTGGCATTTTTAACAATATTACCACTTCTACCATTATCCAAAAGAGCATCTACAGATTCTTGTAGCATCCTCTTTTCATTTTTAATAATAATTTCAGGAGCCCCTAATTCCAATAATCTTCTTAAACGATTATTGCGATTAATTACGCGACGATATAATTCATTAAGATCAGAAGTTGCAAATCTACCACCATCAAGCATAACTAAAGGCCTAATGTCAGGAGGAATAATAGGAAGAACATTCATGATCATCCATTCCGGCTTATTGTTTGATTCAATAAAATTCTCAACTAACTTTAATCTTTTGACAATTTTATCTCGTTTCAATTCAGAAGTTAGCCCTATTAACGCTTCTCTTAATTGCTTTTGAATAGATACCAGGTCAATCTTCTTTAATATTTTTTGTATAGATTCAGCACCCATTTCAGCTACAAAGCTACCATAGCCATATTCTTCTTGATATTTTTCATATTCTTCCTCTGTTAAGACAGCTCCATCTTCCAAAGGAGACATTAGGGCATCCGTTACTATGTAAGCCTCAAAATATATTATCTTTTCTACAGCTTTTAAACTTAAATCTAATAAGGTGCTTAAACGAGATGGTAGAGATTTTAAGAACCAAATATGAGATACAGGAGCAGCAAGCTCAACATGACCCATTCTAATTCTTCTCACTTTAGAAGAAGTAACTTCAACACCACATTTTTCACAAACTATTCCTTTGTATTTTATTCTTTTATATTTTCCGCACAAACATTCATAATCTTTTATTGGTCCAAATATTCTGGCACAAAATAAACCCTCTCTTTCTGGTTTAAATGTTCTGTAATTTATAGTTTCTGGCTTTAAAACCTCACCGTAAGACCAAGAGCGAATTTTTTCTGGGCTTGCGATAGAAATTTTAATTGCATCAAAATCAGCACTGTTAGCTACTTGATTTGATAGGCTTAGTAATCCATGAGAAGATATTCCGTCTAATGACATAATTTACAATAAATTTAATTTATTAATTTAGTATTATTTTTCGATTAATTCAATATTTAAACCGAGAGATCTAACCTCTTTTATCATAACATTGAAAGATTCAGGTATTCCACAGTTAAAATTCTGATTTCCTTGAATTATTGATTCATAAATTTTTATTCTACCAATAACATCATCAGATTTTACTGTTAACATTTCTTGCAAAGTATAAGAGGCACCGTAAGCCTGTAAAGCCCAGCATTCCATTTCACCAAATCTTTGACCACCAAAATGAGATTTACCACCAAGAGGCTGCTGCGTAATAAGACTATATGGCCCAATTGAACGAGCATGTATTTTATTATCAACTAAATGATGTAATTTTAACATATAAATATAACCTACAGTGATTGATCTGTCAAATTCATCACCAGTTCTACCATCGGTTAATTTAATTTGAGCAGAAGAATCAAAGCCGGCTACTTCTAAAATTTTATCAATATCAGATTCTCTGATTCCCTCAAAGACTCCAGTTGAAAAAGGTACTCCATCTTTTAATTTAGATGCAAATTGAATTAATTTATCATCATTCATATCATTGATGAATTCTTTTTCTGAATCCAAGGAGTAAACTGCTTCTAATTTAGATCTTAAATTAGAAATAAATTCCTCTTTTCCAAGAGAAATATTATCCAATATTGACCCTACCTGCTTACCAATATTCACAGAAGCCCAACCTAAATGAGTTTCAAGAATCTGACCAATATTCATTCTTGAGGGAACGCCAAGAGGATTAAGAACTATATCAACAGGTTCACCATTTTTATCAAATGGCATATCCTCAACGGCAGCAATTCTAGACACAACACCTTTGTTACCATGGCGACCAGCCATTTTATCACCTGGCTGTAATCTATACTTAGTTGCAACATAAACTTTTACCGTTCTTAAAACTCCTTGAGGTAATTCATCTCCGAGTTTTATCTTATTAGCCTTATCATCAAATTGTTTTTGGAAAGTTGCGACCTGATCATTATAAGAATTAGAGAAAATCTCAATTTGATCCATAATTTTATTATCAGCAACAATTATTTGAAATAAGCCATCAATCGATAAGGAATCTAAGGTTTGAATATCTAACTTCTTTCCGGATTTAACTTTATTATTAAGATCCCTGGTTAAATCTTGACCTTTTAATAACTTATTTATTTCAGCTCTTATGGCTGTTGCTAAAAATGATATTTTAAGATCTTTATTTCTAGAAAGCTCTTCTATTTCTTGCATTTCAATATATGAAGATCTTTCATCTTTCTCAATACCACGGCGTGAGAATACTTTTACATCTATTACAGTTCCTGTAACGCCAGTAGAGGCATATAAAGAAGAGTCTTTTACATCAGAAGCTTTCTCACCAAAAATTACCTTTAATAGTTTTTCTTCTGGAGTAACTGGAGATTCACTTTTTGGAGTAGTTTTTCCTACCAATAAATCACCAGGCCTTACAGCTGCACCAATATGAATAATACCTTCTTCATCTAATTTACTTAAAGATTCTTCGCTAACATTAGGAATATCACGAGTTATTTCCTCTGGCCCTAATCTGGTATCTCTAGCAACTACTTCTAATTCTTCAATATGAATTGAGGTAAAGGAATCTTTAACCAATAATTTTTCAGAAACTAATATTGAATCCTCAAAATTATAGCCATTCCAAGGCATGAAGGCAACCCTTACATTCTTACCAAGAGCAACTTCTCCTGCTTTTATCGAATATCCGTCTGAGATGATTTGACCCTCATCAACATTGTCGCCAATATTAATAATTGGTTTTTGATTTATGCAGGTTCCCTGATTACTTCTGTCATATTTTTGCAGTGAATATGACTCAAAATGAGGAGCATTATTTTCATTAATAGACTGCACTATGATCTTGCTAGCATCAACAAATTTAACAATACCATTATATTTATTTTTAATAACCGACCCAGAGTCAGAAGCAACGATACTCTCCATTCCGGTACCAACCAAAGGAGCATCTGGATTTAACAAAGGTACGGCTTGTCTTTGCATATTTGAGCCCATTAAGGCACGATTTGCATCATCATTTTCCAAGAAAGGTATTAGAGTTGTGGCAATGGAAATTAATTGCTTTGTTGAAACGTCAATAAAATCAATTTCTTCTGGTACAAGCATCAAAAATTCACCATTTTTACGACAACTAACTAATTTGGAGGTAATATTACCATCTTGATCAAGATCAATACTAGCTTGTCCAATTGCATGATCCTGCTCTTCCAATGCTGAAAGATATACAACCTCATCACTTACTTGGCAATTACTAACCTTTCTATAAGGAGTTTCAATAAATCCATATTTATCAACTCTAGCATAGGTAGCCATACTATTAATTAGACCAATATTTGGTCCTTCTGGTGTTTCAATCGGACATATTCTACCATAATGAGTAGGATGGACATCACGCACTTCAAAACCAGCTCTTTCACGAGTTAAACCACCGGGTCCTAATGCAGATAATCTTCTTTTATGAGTTATCTCTGACAATGGATTGGTTTGATCCATAAATTGTGATAATTGAGATGTTGCGAAGAAATCTTTAATAACTGTGATTAAAGGTTTTGCATTAATCAAGTTTTGTGGCATTATTGTCTCAACATCAACAGAATTCATTTTCTCAATTATTGATTTTTCAATTCGAGAAACTCCTATTCTTAATTGATTTTCTACCAATTCTCCTACAGCCCTAACTCTTCTATTGGTTAAATTATCAATATCATCTGTTTTTAAGTCACCATGCTTAATTAAACTTAGAGTTTTAATGGTTTGGGTAATATCATCACTTGTTAAACATAAAACATCCTTATCAATATTAAGGGATAATCTGTGATTCATTTTCATTCTACCAACATCAGATAAATTATATCTATTGGAAGAAAATAGTAAATTATTAAAGAAATTTTTTGCAACTTCAATTGAAGCAGGCACTTCCCCTAATTTTGCACCTTTATAAATATCATATAGAGCATCTTTTTCAGTTTGGTTTTTATCAACCAAGATAGTATTGTAGAGATATGGCCCTATTTCTGATTTACTTGGATTAATTACAAAAACTGAATCAAACTCTAACCTTTCTAATACATCTAAAACTTCTGCAGTAATTAAATTTCCAGCCTCTAATAATACTTCACCAGTTTCATTATCAGTAAGATCTTGTGCAATAACGTGACCCAGCATCACATTTTCAGTTAATATGTAATTCTCTAAACCGTCTGCAATTAGTTGTTTTGTAATTTTTTTGTTAAGTTTTGTGCCTTCTTTAGCTTTAACTTCATTAGTTTTAGCATCAATTAAATCATGGGATAATTTTTTACCCAAAAATTCATCTTCATTAAACTTAGTAGCCCAGCCATTCTTGGTAATAAAAATATTAGTTTTACCATAAAAATATTCAATAATATCTTCAACACCCATACCCATTGCTCTTAATAGAGTTGATATCGGTATTTTTCTTTTTTTATCTATTCTGAAATATAAAATATCTTTACTGTCAAATTCAAAATCCAACCAAGATCCAATATAAGGAATAATTTTAGCAACATACATCTTGCTACCCGAATCTTTTACTGTTTCACTATCAAAAAATACACCTGGCGCTCTACGCATTTGAGAGACAATAACTCTTTCTGCGCCATTTATTATAAAACTTCCTGATTCAGTCATTAAAGGAATATCGCATAAATATACTTCCTGCTCTTTAATTGATGATATCTCCCTTTCCTCGCCCTCTTCTTGAGTCCATAAAATCAATCTAAGCTGAGTTCTAAGTGGAGAAGAAAATGTTCTACCAGCCATCAAGCATTCTTTGTCAGAATATTTTGGCTCAGCCAAAGTATAATCTACAAATTCTAAAGTAACTCTATTAGTTGAATCAGTTAAAGGAAAAAAAGATTCAAACACTGACTTAATACCAACATTGCCGTCAACATTTTCTGATCCAGTTAAGAATCTTGCATATGATTCTTTCTGAAGAGATATTAAATGAGGTATTGCCTCATCATATCCACTGTTATTTGTAAATTTTTTTCTTAAAAGAGACTGATTGAGAATACGAAGTGATTTCACCTTAGATAGCTATTTATATTTATAACAAAGAATGAGCAAAAGACAGATAGGGACATCTGTCAATCACTCATATAAATTTAATTTTAAGAATTAAGCAAGTTCTACAGTCGCTCCAGCTGCTTCAAGTTTTTTCTTGATTTCTTCAGCCTCTTCCTTAGCAACACCTTCTTTAAGGGTTTTAGGAGCGGCCTCAACTAATTCCTTAGCTTCTTTTAAGCCTAACCCTGTTATGCCTCTTACTTCTTTGATGACATTAATTTTTTTATCACCAAAAGATTTTAACACGACATTAAAGTCTGTTTTTTCTTCAGCGGCACCAGCAGCAGCTCCACCTGCAGCAGGAGCAGCTACAGCTACAGCAGCAGCAGCACTTACACCCCATTTTTCTTCAAGCATTTTGCTTAATTCTGAAAGTTCTAAAACGGTTAATGAAGATAGAGTTTCAGCGATATTTTCTAGATTGTTAGACATATGATTTACTTTTTAAATTATTAATTAAATATTTACTTTTTAGTAGAAGCGTAATTGTTAAGAAGTGAAATAATTCCAGAAGGAGAAGCATTCACCAACCCAACAAAATTAGATTGAGCAGCGTTTATAGCACCAATAAATGAAGCTCTCACTTCTTCTAAAGACCCCAATTTTGATAAACCGTCAATTGCATCTTTTGACAGAATTTCTTTATTCAAAGAACCTATTTGAATTTTTAAAAGCTTATTTGATTTTGAAGCATCGGATATAACCTTAGCTAGAGCAACTGGATCTTTTGCGTATGCAAGAGCAGTTGGTCCACTTAAATGAGAATCTAAAATATCAAGCTCTGTTCCCTTAATGGCAACTTTTATTAGAGTATTTTTAGCAATTTTAAGATTAGCTTCCTTTGCTTTTAGACTTTTACGAAAATCATAGAGAGCTTTATCGGATAAACCTCTGTAATGCAATAAAATCACTAACTCACTATCGAGAAGATCGTCTTTTATTGTTGAAACTAATTTTATTTTTTGATCTTTATTCATCTAAAGCAATATTGAAGTTATAAAGAATCTATCGAAATTTCTATGGATTTACCCATAGTAGTATTAAGATAGAAATTTTTGATGTATTTACCCTTTGTGCCCTCAGGCTTAGCATCTTTGATAGATTTGGCAATGGCTTTAATATTTAATATTAAATCTTCTTTTTTAAAATCAGCCTTGCCAACTAAACAGTGAACTATGCCACCTTTATCATTTCTGTAATCGACTCTACCTTTTAATGCATCATTAACTGCTTTTGTAACATCCTTAGTAACCGTGCCATTCTTAGGACTAGGCATTAAACCTCTAGGACCTAACTTGCGAGCAACTTTACTTACTTTTTGCATTACATCAGGAGTTGCGATACAAGAATCAAAATCCAAGAAACCTTTTTCTATTTTTGCAATTAAATCATCCAATCCAACTTCGGCTGCACCTGCTTTACTTGCTTCTTTTTGTGTATTTTCATCACCAGCAAAAACAATTACCTTAACTTTTTTACCTGAGCCAGCTGGCAAAACCAAAGATCCTTTAACCATTTGATTAGATTGCTTTGGATCAACTGATAAATTTACAGCTAAATCAACAGATTCTACAAATTTACGCGAGCTAGGTTGTTGCAATTGATCAATTGCAGCTTCTAATGTTACTAAATTTGTATCTAAAACTTTATTTTTTTTCATTAATCAGATTATCTTAATTATTAGCTAAATATTCTTAATACTTAAATTTTAAAATTCTTCAGGCTCAAGACCCATGGCAATAGCAGTGCCGGCAACCATTTTCATGCACGCATTAAGATCGTCGCCATTCATATCGGCCATTTTCTTTTTAGCTACAGATTCAATTGCAGCTTTCGAAATAGGGCCAGCTGATTCTTTTCCTGGAGCTGAGGATCCTTTTTTTAATTTTATTTCCTGCATTATTAAATATGAAACAGGAGGGCTTTTTACGGTAAAATCGAAACTTCTATCTTTATAGGCGCTTATTGTAACTGGTATTGGAGTTCCTGGAGGGAAATCAAACTTCATCGCATTGAATGCCTTGCAAAAATCCATAATATTTAGACCTTTCTGACCAAGGGCAGGTCCTATAGGAGGTGCTGGATTAGCTTTACCAACTGGAACTTGTAATTTTATTAAACCTACTACTTCTTTTTTACTTTTTGTCATTACTTCTAAATTTTATAAATTAAATATTAAGATTTCGTTTTAAAACTTGTTTTTGTTTTTAATTAAATTAACCAAAAAGCAGGCATTTCAATATAATTAACTAAAACTTAATATGCAAGAAAAAAATGCATTTAATTTTTAAATTAATTAAAATTTACTAATATAACTCTTCTGTAGCTATATTAACTTAATATAATTAATCCACCTTTTCAACCTGACTTACCTCAAGATCAACCTGGGTTGCCCTACCAAATATTAATATAGAAATCTTAACTCTTTGCTTCTCATTGTCAAATTCTTCTACAACCCCAGAAAAAGAGTCAAAAGGACCATCTATAACATTTAAAACCTCTCCAACTTCAAATATTTGACCTTTAGCAGACCCAGAATCTTCACTATTGGTAATAGCAAATATTTCCTCCATTTTCTTTTCAGACACTACTTCAGGTTTGTTTTTAGCTCCTAAAAAACCCATAGCCTTAGGAATTGTTGTAACTATATTAAATACATCACTTTCTATATCAGCATTAATAAATACATAACCTGGGAAAAGTTTTTGATCTTCTAAAACTTTTTTACCTTTTTTAATTTTTGTAACTTTTTTGCAAGGCACTAATATTTCAGTTATATAATCTGACAAATCAACATCCGCCATTGATTTTATATTGTCAGCAATTTTATGTTCCTGACCCGCCATTACATTTAATATATACCACTTATGTTCCATTATACACCTAAACCAAATAAAATTTTAACTATCTTTGAAATTATAAAATCAGCAAACATAATAACCAATGCAGCAATAGTAATAGATATTAATATTGTTACAACAGTAACATATGTTTCCTTTCTTGTTGGCGTTTGAAGCCTTTTCATCTCATCAAACACACTTCTAAAAAAATCTAACATTTAAGAAATTTAAATTATTAATAAACTGGCAGGAGTGAGAGGAGTCGAACCCCCAACCAACGGTTTTGGAGACCGCTACTCTACCAATTGAGCTACACTCCTAAAAATTATATATAATTATCAAAAATATCTTGGTTAAATGTTTGATAATCGTACTAATTATATTTTTAAATTAATAAAGAAAAAATAACAGATAGCTGGCCTCACCTTTAGCTTGATCTTTTTTGCTATATATCTATTAATTTATGAATTTTTATTAAGATATTCGTATAATTATAAAAGTCAACCTATTTTAAAACTTTACTAACAACACCAGCGCCAACAGTTCTGCCACCTTCACGGATAGCAAACCTTAATCCCTCTTCCATAGCGATTGGAGCAATTAAATCAACATTGATTTTAATATTATCA
>CAJQHT010000027.1 GCA_905478245.1 uncultured Rickettsiales bacterium
AGCCTGGATTGGAGAAGACCCCAATCGCGAAGGATTGCTAGACACTCCAAAAAGAGTCATAAATGCATATCAAGAATTTTTTTCAGGATACAATATTGATCCTGAAGAAATTTTAGGAAAAACCTTCAAGGAAGTAGGTGGTTATAACGATATAGTTCTATTAAAAGATATGAGGTTAGAATCTCACTGCGAACATCATATGGCACCTTTTATTGGCAAAGCTCACATTGGCTATTTACCAGATAAAAAAGTAGTTGGGATTAGTAAAATTGCAAGATTGCTAGATATCTTCTCAAAAAGACTACAAACACAAGAAACATTAACAGCACAAATTGGTAAGGCTTTGGATAAAGCCCTAAAGCCACAGGGAGTCATGGTATTCATCGAGGCCGAGCATCAATGCATGACAACAAGAGGAATACATAAGGTAGGAACTAATACCACCACGATATATACAACTGGTGCTTTTAAGAAAAAACCAGAATTAGAAACAAAATTCTTAAAGCTAATAAATAGCTAATTTATGATTCTTTTACAAAAAAGACCTATAATTTTAGCCTCTAGCTCCCCAGTTAGAAAGCAAATACTTCAAGATCTTGGCTTTGATTTTCAAACAATCAATCCAGATTTTGATGAAGAATCGGCAAAAGATGACATTAGAAACCTAGAAATACCTAAGCAGGCTCTATTTCTTGCTCAGCAAAAAGCTTTGTCAATTAGTATAAAATATCCCGATTCTATAATTATTGGCTCCGACCAAATTTGCCAAATTGACAATAAAATACTTTCAAAATCAAGAAATATTGAAGATGCCTATTCTCAACTTCAAGAATTAAGCGGCAAAACACATTTTCAAAATAACGCCATATCGATATTTCAATCAGGCAAAGAAATTTTTTCAAATATTGAAATAGCCACAATAAAAATGCGCAATCTAAGCTCAGAGGAAATAGAAAATTACCTAAGAATTGACAATCCAATTGGCTGCTCCGGCAGCTATAAAATAGAAAAAAATGCTCGTCATTTATTTGAGAGCATAAATGGGGATGTTAATGCTATTGCTGGCATATCAATACAATCAGCCCTCAATTATCTGCATCAAAATAATTTAATAACACTTATTATACCAAATCCCACCTTTAATGAATGATACAGGCAAAATATTTTTTAGATAAAGATTATAAAAAAGAGTCGTCAGTATGTTCATATTTTAACGAGGCTTTTTATGATTTTAATCAAAAAATATGAAGTTAGATTATTTATTATTTTAACCCATTTTAAAGATGGGAATTGGTATTAAATAACATCAAAATGCATCTTTAAATTATATTGATTTTATAGTAAATTAATTTTATAATTCAATAAAACTAAAAATAATTCAAATGGAGTTCTTACTTACACCAGAAAATCTTTTCATTCTAATTACCCTTACATTTCTTGAAATAATTCTTGGAATTGACAATATCATCTTTATTGCCTTAACCGTTAACAAATTACCTAAAATCTATCGTAAAAATGCTCGAATTATCGGCATAGGATTAGCTCTAATTATGAGGATCCTGATGCTTTTAGCGCTATCTTGGGTTTTAGGGCTAACAAAAACATTATTTACTATATCCGGACTTGATTTTTCTGTTAATAATATTTTACTAATACTGGGAGGGGTTTTCTTGATAATTAAAAGTGGCACCGAGATCTATAATGACACCCTTGGAATTCATGAAAATCAAGATGAAAAACCAAGTAATGACGCCATCAAAAGAGGTTTTTTTGGAGCCATCATTCAAATTGCCCTGGTTGATTTCATATTCTCTTTTGACTCAATAATAACAGCTATAGGGATCACTAGATTTGTTCCAATTATTGTTATAGCTGTTGTAATTTCAATGATTGTCATGCTTCTTGCTGCTGAATATATAGGCAATATCATACGCAAATATCCAAGCTTAAAAATGATGGCTTTAGCTTTTATATTCATGATTGGCGTTATATTATTAGCTGACGGCATTCATATTGAAATTTCTAAAGGCTATCTTTACTTCTCATTATTTTTTGCCACCGCCATTGAATGTTTAAATATCGTCGTCAAAAAAAATAGCAAAATATAATATGTCAAAGCACCTCATTAGCATCAATGATCTTACAAAAAAGCAAATAGAAAATGTTTTAAATAATGCTAATAAATTCTTTGCAGAAAATAAGAATAAAGAACATAATGATAATCCTCCTTCAAGCAAAATATTAGTTAATTTCTTCTTTGAAAACTCCACTAGAACCAGAACATCATTTGAAATAGCCGCTAAAAAACTAGGCTATAAGGTAGTAAATATTGATATCTCCATGTCTTCTTTAAGTAAAAAGGAAACTATCATTGATACCGCCAAAACCATCAACGCCATGAACCCCAACTTTATCACAATTAGGCATAATTCTAGCGGAATGGTAGAATTATTATCAAATTATATTGATACTGCTAGCGTTATAAATGCTGGTGACGGCACCAACGAGCACCCATCACAAGCCTTACTTGATCTTTTTACCATAAAGCAACATAAGCCACATATCAATAATCTTAAAGTTGCCATTTGCGGCGATGTTCTGCATTCACGGGTAGCACGCTCAAACATAATATTATTAAATAAGTTTGGTGCAAAAATATCTCTAATAATGCCACAAACATTAATTACTAATCAATATCAAAAATGGGTTAAAGATAAATGGAATATTGATATTTACAATAATATTAATGCAGGAATTAAAGATGCTGATGTTATTATGATGCTACGCATCCAAAAAGAAAGACTTTCAGGCTGCTATTTCCCGTCAATGAATGAATATTATAAATTATTCGGACTTGATCATAATAAGCTAAAAAACGCTAAAAAAGATGCTATAATTTTACATCCAGGACCAATAAATAGAGATGTAGAAATTAGCTCAGAATTAGCCGATGACAGCTCAAAAAGCTTAATATTAAACCAGGTAGAATCAGGAATCGCCGTCAGACAAGCAATATTGTCTCATTTTGATACATAATGTATTAAAATAATACATATTCTGTATCATTTTAATACATAATTTAGGTATTGAGCTTCCCTGCACCGAGCCCCAATTCAGCGCTATGAGCAACAGCAGAACCATCAGGAGAAGAAGGCTTGTTGCCAGGAGCCTGAAGAGATCTCTCAAGATCCTGAAAAAAATTCTTACTATAATCTGCATCTACACATTTAGAATAAGAGCTGTCAACTCCTGATCTCTTCATAATCTCAGCAGAATTAGTATAATTAGCGGATAAATTTACCTCAGAACCGCCTCTCAAAATCTTATCAATATTATTGCTAATCAAGCCATTATTTCTTATATCAATTATCGCCTCTCTTTTATCTAAAATTTTGCTAAACACAAAATCCCCTAATTTTAATCCGGCTTGCTGGGCTGGGCTGCCATCTATAATTTCTGTAACTTCAATTTTTAACTGTCCAGCTTCTTCTGTCATTTTACTTAAATTAGTTTTAAATCCATTAAAAGCACCTATTTTTGGCTTTCTAAAATCTTCTGAATCTAGCAATTTTTCTGTTTTATGAATTTCTTGATTAACATCAGTAGCAATTTGCTTAATTGCAGCTCTTGCGCACTCCTTAAACAACTGATCCCGGGCTAAGATCTGTCTTTTTTCTTGCCTGAATTCAGCCTTAATTCTTGCTATATCAATATTTTCATCTTCTTTTTCTTTTTTGTGCCTTACCTCAGATGCACTCTCAACTCTCAAGTTATCTGATAAACTTAATTCTTGCTCTGCTGCTTTTCTAATTTTATTTAATTTATAATATTGATTATCGTCTTGAGCAAAAGCTTTTTTCGGCGTTAATATTATTTCACCTTCCTTATTTTTTTTAAAATCTTGTGTTAATTGACATGAAAAGCCTGAATTTGTAAACAAATCAACACTATCTCCACCTGCACCTCTAATTTCCTGAGACCCTCTTGCGCTTTGCCTGCGATCAGAACCCCAAATTCTCTTAGCAGCTGCAATATCTTTTTGCGAAGAAAAAAGCTCTTGAGGCATATTAAGCCTTAATTCATTGTGCTTTTTATTATAGGTAACATTAAAAATAGATTGCTCTTTTTTACTTTCTAATTTTAATCCAGAAATTTCAGCAACTACCTCATATACATCTTTATCTAGATTTTCTGAGAATTTTGCTAAAATAGAAGGTAAATCTTCATATAAATATTTTCTTTTTTTGGCTGCTATTAGCTTAAGTTCAATAGCTGCTTTTTCTGCTTCGGGAATTGCATCTATTTTAGACTTTAAATCTTCCCTATATTTTTTTAAATTTATCTGCACCTTACCATCTTTACCAGAGACAATTTCATTTTTATGCTCATCATAAGATGCCTCATCTTCAGAACTCTTTTCATATATCTTAATTAATTTTGCACTAATCTTATCTTGCGGAACTAGAGTTATTTGTTCACCACCTATATCTTTAGCCTCTTTTTGTGCAGCTTCAACGCGTTCAATCAAGTCAAAAATATTATTTTTAGCACAAAATCTTAAAGTTTTAATTGCATGTATATCGCAAGACCAGCTATTATGTTGAATTTGCTCTCTTGCAAAATTAATATCTATTTCTGAATATTGCTTTCTTAATATATCGCAAATATTTTGATGATTAGCGCTTAAGTTCCCACTACTTTGAATCATAGAATCAGCAAAATAAGATCTTACTTGTCCATTTGTTTTCTTTAGATATAAGGCCTGTGAATGAAACTGCGTCCTAACAATAATGAAAGCTTCTGCATCGGGCTGCGACAAATCAACTTTTCCAAGCAAAACCTTTAAATCCTCAACTCCATGAGTCATAAAAACATTATTTTTATTATGCTTCTTTTTTATTTTCTCATGAAGTAATAATGCTGTTATCTCAGCGGGAATTGGCTTTTCATAAATTGTTTTATCTACTCTCTTTCCAATTTCGCCACCATATTTTGTTAATAATTCATTAACTTGCTCTCTTGCCTTTTCTTCATCAAATATTTCAGCCTCTTGCTCTTCTAATTGAGCTTTAGGAAATAATTTATTCATTTCTAAATTAAAATCCCTAAATGTTACTTTACTTCCCTGGATATCTCTTGCAGCAATATATTGTTGAACTAATTGATTTATCGATCTAATATCATTGCTATTAAGAGCTTCCGTTTTTGCTTCTATTTTTCTTCTTGTCGTTGCAACTTCAATCAATTCTGTTTCTGAATATTTAGAAAATTCTACATGCATCATTCTTCTTTTCAAAGCTTGGCTCATTTTTCTTCTGCCATCCATATAAATAGGATTACCTGTTCCTATTAATGTAAATCCTGGTTTTGCTGGTCTCTTGCCATCAATTCCCTGACCCATTAAAAGATTATTCAATAAACTTTCAAGCATTGGTTGTGAATTTATCTCATCCATTATAACCACAGCACCCTGATTAAAAGCTCTTATCAACAACTCTTTCTTTTTTGCCATTGGCAAACTTGCTACTATATTATAAAATATTTTACTATCATCATCCAAAGACATTCGATCTGCTACTGCGGAGCAATCTTTAAAACCTTCTTTTTCTAAAAATCTTTTAATGAAAGCACTTTTGCCAAGACCGGGCTCGCCTGTTATAAATCAACCATTTAATCCTCCATATTTTCTTTGTACAACATCGCCTTCATAGCTTATTTTTCCTTGTCTAATTTTTAGTAAATTATCAAGAATATTATAGGCTTGGTGTCTAGAATTCGTTAAGATAAATTTCTCATTATCAATTCTTTGCCTTTCTGCATCAGAAATCACAACATCCGTTATGGCTCCAATTTTTTGTGCAAACCATTTATTAAATTCTGCTTTTTTATTTTCTGGAATTAATTGTTCTGCTATAAAATATAGCTGATTTATATGATTAGATTGATCCGCATTTGAAACAATAGCAAGCGCCATCATTTGCAATTCCCTTGCTGAAATTAAAATCTTACTACCATCTGAAATTTCTGATATTTTATCATAAATATTTAATATTTTGTTAACTATATCCAACCTGCTACCTTCATCTAATGCAGATCCCTCAAATACTGGCTTCAATATTCTATGATAAATATATATTGGTGGCATTTTATCAAATATAATTGAACCACCATGTCTTGCCAGTAACTCAGGAGTCTTTCTGTCGCCATAGCTTCTTGGATTTCCAGCAAATATAATTTTATGCTTTTCTGTTAATTCAAAATATTTATTTCCAATAATTATTGCTGGCGAGTTATTCTTGAGTCCATCAAATATCAAATAATCAGTTCCGATTAAATTTGCCTCATCTATAAAAAGAATCTTGGATTTTTCGTCTTCTTGACTTTGCCACTCTCTTAATTTCTTCATGAACTCTTCTTTGCTGTTAGATCCAGAAAATTCAGTTACATTATATTCCCCTTCTTTCTTTAAAACATTTTCTATAAATTTACTTTTTCCAACTCCAGTTTGACCAGCAATAAAAACCCAAGGAGAGACTGACAGCATCTCTTGTACTGAATTTAATCTTTGCCGATCAAAGTTATCGGCAATATCTGCTGCGTTAGACTCATTTTCTTTGGTAATATGCTCTTCTTGCTCTTCTTGTCTCTCTTTTTGCTCTTTTTGATCTGGAGCTCTATTTATTTTTTCAAGACCTTCCCTCATTTGATCTATTGATTTTTCTGGATATTTTTTTAAATAAATAAGGCAAGATTTTAGATAAGAATAGCCTAATTTTGCTTTATCAGCACTAGATTTTTCTAATTGCTCATTAAGTTTTCTTAAAATATCTGCAGAATTTTCAAACTCTTTTTGCAGTAAGGCAATTTTCTCTGCAAAAGTAGCATTAGCTTTTCTTAAAGGCTGAGAAAATTCTAAATTTTCAATGGATCTGGAAACAAATTTAACACGATTAAAATCAACGTCAGCTATATCTGTTGCCGGAGGATTAATCATAAATCTAGTTAATTGATTAATCATTCCCTGGTTAAAACCACCTTTTAAAATAATATTAAAATCTTTTGGCTCTTTTTTTAATAAAGCAATTAATGCTCCCTCTATTTCTTTAAATCTTATTAATCCTTCTTCTGTTTTATTTTGATAAGAAAATAATAGATCATCTGGATTCATCTCAGAAATATCTATTACTTTTGTAGGTATTGATTCTTCTTGATTTTGATCTATAATTTGCTTTACCGTATAATCAACATCATCACTCACAATTACCCTCTTACTATTACTTTCATCTATTACTAGCTTCTCTTCCCGCTCTTCCGCTGCCGCTGCCTCATTATTCACTCCTGGCAATGTAATTCCTGGCGCTAGTCGAAATGAACATTCTATATTCAGCCTTTTTGCCTCTTCTTTTATTTGAGATAGTTGATATTCTGATATTGGGCCTGTAACGAAAAAATTAGCCTGAGCAGCCGCTCCTTCTTGTAAAGCTGAATTTTTTAAACTCTCCAATATTCCTTCGCCAATTACCAAGGCGCCACCTTCTTTTTCATCTAAGCTGCAAGAACGAGATAATTGATAAATATTTGAATTATTAATAATTATTTCATTCTCAGCAACAGCTTTATGGGTTAAAGAGCGATCCAATTGTCTCTCTTGTTTTAAAATAATAAAATCATCTGGGATATCTATCTCTTGACCATGAAAATTAAACTTTTTTTCAATTAGCAGCCTATCTATAAATAAAGCAAACTCCCTATCGTGCCAAGGAGCATTAATTAATATAATGTCTTTCTTGACTTGCTTAATTGCTTTTATTAATTCACCTTCTTGATATTTTACATCTTGATTATTTACTATAAATCTACCTAAAAGAATTTCTTGCCAATTTTTATAATGACACAAATTAATTTCTACTTTTTCTGCTGATGAGATACTGGATTCTTCTGCGATTTCATGATTCCTTGCCGCTTCTTTTACAGCAGAATATTCTTTAATTTGTAACTGTCCTAATAATTCTTGACTTTGACGGGATATTTGCGATAGATTTACGTTCTTTTTAAGCTGATGCCTACCCAGAAAATCAGAACCATTATAAAAATTCTGAGAAGCTGTATTTTGTAAACTAATAATTTTAATATTTTCTTGCACAGAAGATGAGTCTAGCTTCCTATCTTCATCAATTAAACTATTGAATTTTGTAATATCAGCCGCTGAGAAATTATCCCAATTTATTATTAAGAACTTCTTTTTATAGCTGACTGATGTAATAAATTTATAAAGAGGATTGTCTTGGGGTGTTTTTTTTGCCGCTTTTTGATCTCCATCTTTACCTTCAATTTCAATATAAGCCCTTTCTAATGATAACTCTTCTGCCGAATTAACATAAAAATACTCTACATCTTCATTTGCTGGATCACGCATTTGTTGCAGCAATATTCTGCGGTAATTAATTAATTCCTGTTCTGATTTAGCTCTAATTAAAATATTTCTTGTTTGTAGACCTGGTTTTGAATCAAATATTTCTCTTTTATTAAAATCTATGACATCCCTGTAAGATTCCTTTTCTTTACTATCTAAAAGTTTTTTGAATGGTCCAAATTTATCTTCCCGCTTCTGCTCTTCTATTTTTTGCTGAGCTTCTATTTTTTGCTCTAAAGTTATACGAATTTCTTGTTGCTGTAACTCGCTAATCTCTTCTGCCCCCATTGCCTCTAAAACTCTTGGTCTTGTCGCGGGCGACGCATCTTCTATTATTTGTCTTGCAGGCTGTGTTTTCATAATTTGCCCATCTGATTCTAAAGTTATAGAAGATCCACCAAGATCAATTTTAATCCATCCACCAACTCTCTCCTTAACCTCAATAAACATGTGATTATCATTGCTAACAATACGACAATCTACACCCTCAATCTTCTTAATTTCTAAAAAAGCTGCTACAGCTCTATGCCTACAAGCTCCTGCCTTTTTATTATTAAGACTAGTAATAAAATCGTCCTCATTATTAAAAGTAAAATCGTCCCCGAATTCGCTAAATCCTTGATATTTAGAAATTATTTCTTTAACTGCTGAATTTTCAATTTGATCAACGCGCCCCATCTCTACAACTTCACCTCTTTCTAGTTCCGCTTCAATTAAAAGATCAAGAGTAATACTTAAAGAAGGATTTTCCTTCTTTTTAATATAATATAAACCTGTTTTTTGACAATATTTTATATCAAACTTTTGATTAATATCAATTGTTATTTTTGAGCCATAATCAACAGCAAGTAATGCCTTTAATTTATCTCCGTAAGTTATTGATGGCAAAGGTTCCCACTTATCTCCAACTTCTAAATTTACTTGACCTTTGTAATTAACAGAGTAATTTCTTGCCCGCTTTCCTTCCAATTTCTGGCCTGCTATTTGAAAAATCCGATTAAATGATTGCTGACTATCATGAAACTCAATACCTTCTACATCCTGCATAGATTGTAAATCTGACTCTAATTTAAGTCTACCATCTTCAATTGTGCAATTATTATATATTTCTCTACGACAAATATTTTCATTAATCTCTTTGCCGTCTGCACCTGTAAATGACGGCTGTTTTTCATAGAGAGTTTTTTGATCACTTTGTTTTATATCTCCTTTTATTGTTGCAAAATTAGGTCCTGTATCTCCTCTTAATCTAGAAGGATCGGATAAGGAAACAAGATTAGTAAAAACAACTGGCTGTTTTTTATCATCCCTATCGTGCCCTTTATGTTCAGAACTTATTGGTCCAATAAATTCAAGCAAACAAGCTGAAGATCTCTGTAATTTATCCTTGAGAAACGAGAGTTCTATACCCTCTAAATTAGCCACATTTAGTTGAGATAAGTTCTTTACAATCGGAAAATCTGGAAACTCCTCACTCCTTAAATGAGATAGTTTGTTAATTGTTAAATTATGAACATTTGAAAATAAAGTTAATATCTCTGCAAGTTGAGAGCTACTTATGTCACATTCTATATCCAAAATAGTATATTGCGAAAGATTTCTTTTTTCATCTTCTGTCATAGCATTAATTTCTTGCAATGCAATATCAACATCAGTGATGGTTATATCCTTGCCATATTCAGATATATAGCCATTGCCTGAGAACTTCTGAGCTTCAATATTACATTGATAAGGAGCAATAATTTCTAACATTGCTTTTTGATAGTCATCATAGTCCTTATATTCTCTACCATACCCAATGATATCTCTATCATTATGCGGAGTATGAATTCGTTGCGTAAAAAAGATATGTTTTAAATTAGGGGCTTTCTCAATTATTTTACTTAACATAGAAATATCCATAGCAGAATCATCAATATCTATAAACTCTAACTTTGGCAAACTATTAATTTTTGATAATTTATCTGAAAATGGCCGCCAGCAATTACCAAAAGACTCAGATCCTCCCGTTGAGACTGAAATTTTAAAGTCAATAATCCTAGATTCTTGCAATTTTGATTGATCGCTGTTTATTTGTCCCTCTATAGCTCTTCTATGAAGTGTGGAACTGAAACTATTGTTTTTTGTGGTAACATTCCTACCAAATCTATGATTAAATTTCCTTATTGCCTTTTCTGCCCTAACAGAATCAAATGTTTTGACGAAATCATTTTCTATCTCAAAATTATCTTCTGGCAATAATTCAAGTAATTTTTCAATCTGATCATTGCGTCCATTTGATTTCATTAGCCTATGAAATATTTCAAAATTAACCTTAATTTTGTTGGTATCAGGCTCTTCTTTTCTAGACCTTGGACTTTGATCAATATGGCTTTGATCGATATGATGAATATCTTTTTGTAATTTATTTAAACCCTTATCATCAATTGTAAAAATTTGATCTGCAGATAGATCTAAGCGCCTTGCTGCTTCTGATTTAAGAAAATCCGAAGTTAATATATCAAAATTCCGTCGACCCCTATCATTATAGAGATCTAGATTTATATTACGTGCTAAACCATTATGCAAAAACTGCTTCCTTAAGAATCCATAATATTTTTCTGATTTCCAAATAAAGAAATCCTGTAAACTTTTAGTATAATCATCATAAATATAGATCTTAAAACCATTTTTGTCTAATTTATTAATAAGATCCAAATTCTCATTAATTGTAACAGCGTTAATTATAATTGCTTTTGGGTTTTTTTGAGCATCAAGCTTAGACTGTATAAAGCACTGATCTTTTTGATCATGAAGCGCTACAGGATCAACTTGCCCAGTTAAATTTGTGCCTTGATTTTCTTTATTATCTGGTGAATCTCCATAATATAAATAAGATGGAATTTGAAGACTATTAAGATATTCGTAAAAATTTCTAGCACTTTTTTCAGCTTCAACATTATCTCTCTCTGTAATGTTTTCCAGGAGCAGGCCTTTTAAAGTTCTTAGGTAAGACTTTTTACTCTCACTAAAAAATTTTGCAGGGATATTGGCTCCATGCTTAATCAGCATTCTTGCCGTCTGAAAATATCCATTATCTATCACTCTGTCCAAAAGCCCTGCATCATGAGGGTTATATGAGGTATAACGCTCAACATTAACATCTAAGCTTCCTTCATCTATTTGTTTCTTAAAAGTCTCTAATGTTTCCAGGTCTTTTTTCAGAAGCTCATCGTAAGATTGATATTCTTTTGGCGAAGCAAACGAAGGGAAACTAGGGTTTAATGTCCATTTAGGCATATCATGTTAATAATTAAAGTTAAATCTATATTATATCTGTTCCCATCTTTAATGAATAATATAATAAAATATTTTTGCAAGCATTCATTAAGACCCCTGCATAACTGAAGCAGCTTTGTTTTAATTAATCAGTTTTGCAGATGTCTTGTTACTGGTGCTCCCGGCATGATTCGAACATGCGCACATGGTTTAGGAAACCAATGCTCTATCCCCTGAGCTACGGGAGCTAAAATGACTACCAATTCCTACCTTTAATGGATAATCTTTATTTAATAATCTCGTAAGACCTTGGATTAAATAACTGATAATGCCACCATTCTTTATCATAAAAATCAAAACCTGCACTCATCATAATGCCAAGCAAGATAAAGCGATTTTTTTGTGCTTCTTGGCTAATTTCTAAATCACCGTGATATGCTTTGCTAGTAAAATCATCAAAATCAGTGCCCATATCAAGCTCTTTTAAATCTTGATCAACCAATGTTAGATCAATAGCAATACCCCTACAATGAGGAACGGCACCCGTTTGTGGATCTGAGACAAAATCGCCATTAGGAAATTTATTAAATAAAAATTTCTGCGCTTCAAACGGCCTAAAACCATCAAAAATCTTAATTTTATAGCCCTGAATTGCCGCTAATTCTATTGCTTTATTTAGAGGATCAATAGCATCTTTATGTAAATAGCAATCATCATTATTATAAAATTTCTGTTTTGTAACATTATTATTTGACGCATATTTAATATCGCAAATAACATCAAATTTATCGTCAATTAATATTAAATTACTCATCTTTTATTAAAAAGGTTTAAAAATTACTAAAAATACTATAAATATCATCAAAATTGTTGGAACTTCATTAATAATACGATAGAATTTTTCACTATTATTATTCTGATTATTTTCAAAATTCTTACGATATTTTGCTAAAAAACCATGGAAACCAGCCATAAAAAGCACTAATAAAAGCTTTGCATGAATCCAGCCTTGAGAAAATCCAATATATTTTAATAAAATAAAACCAGTAATAAAAGTAATAATCATTGCTGGATTCATTATAAATCTCAGCAATCTTTTTTCCATTATAATAAATAATTTAGCGCTATCTGAATCATCTTTTAAGCCAGAATGATAAACAAATAATCTTGGCAAATAAAGCAAGCCTGCCATCCATGAAATTACTGCAATAACATGCAAAGCTTTCATAAGAAAAAAAACCGTCATGAATTTTATAAAATTAAGTTGATATTAATGAAAATAGCTCTTATTATACCATTTTAACTTATAAATAAATTAAATTCTAAATATTTTTATGGTAAAATTGTTAAAAAACGAGTCGTAATATATTCATATTTTAACGAGGCTTTTTGTCAATTTTAACTAAAAAGATGACGAATTTAATCATTTAATAAAATATCTGTTTTAGAAGTTAAAATGGTATAATAACAAGGTCCATCTTTAATAAAATTTTTAAGATGAATTTTGGTATAATTGATGTTAATTGGTATTTTTTGTAATTACCAGCAATTTATAATTAAATTAATAGCTAATTTAGATGAAAATAATATCTTGTAACAGCAACAGGACTCTTGCAGAAAATATTGCAAAATACCTTAAAGTAAAATTAATCGATGCAGATGTGAAAAGATTTGCCGATAATGAAATTTTCGTTGAGATTAAGGAAAATGTTCGTGGTGAAGATGTTTTCATCATTCAATCCACCTCTTTTCCGGCTAATGATAATTTAATGGAACTATTAATCACAATCGACACCCTAAGACGCGCCTCAGCTAAAAGAATAACAGCAGTAATACCATATTTTGGCTATGCTCGTCAAGATCGTAAAAATAGCCCAAGAACACCAATTTCAGCCAAGCTAGTTGCTAATCTAATCACTAGCGCTGGCGCTGACAGAGTCCTTACCATGGATCTTCACGCTGGGCAGATTCAGGGCTTTTTTGACATACCATTAGACAATCTATTTGCTGCTCCAATTTTTGCAAAAGACATCAAACAAAATCTTAGTGGCAATAATAATGTTGTTGTTTCTCCTGATGTTGGCGGCCTTGTTAGGGCACGCGCAATTGCCAAGAAAATAGGGTCAGATTTAGCAATTGTCGATAAAAGACGACCAAAAGCAGGTGTGAGTAAAGTCATGAATATAATTGGCGAAATTGAAAATAAAAACTGTATAATAGTTGATGATATGGTTGATTCTGGCGGAACTTTATGCAACGCTGCTCAAGCCTTAATTGACAAAGGAGCAAAATCTGTTTATGCCTATATAACTCACGGCGTATTATCGGGTCAAGCTTTAGATAAAATTGCCAATTCTAAATTAGAAAAATTAGTCATAACAGACAGCATCGCCCAAAAAGACGAAGCCAAAAATATCAAAAACATTAAAATATTAGAAACTTCTTCTCTAATTGGCGAGGCAATTAGCAGCATAGCAGAAGAAAGATCTGTTTCCAGCCTATTTGATTAAACTTACACACAAGCATGAAAACCAAAATATTAGAACAGATAAAATTAATAAAAGAAAAAATAGCACAAATTTTAAACAATGAATCTTTGCGCGAAAATTTTAAACATACCTCAAAAGCAATCGGCGTATCCCTAGCTATTATATTAATAGTTATTCTTGCAACAAATATTCTTTATCAAGGAAAACCTGTAAAGAAAAGGGGCTATATAGCTGAAATTACCGAGCAAAAACCAATTCTTAATATCAATAAAAAATTAGCTTCTGGAGACTTACCTTCTCTTGGCTTGGCAAATAAAATAGATATCGCCAAAATGATAGCTAATGCTAACATCGATAAAGGTAAAAAAACCTTTAAAAAATGTGCTGCCTGCCATACAATAGAAAAAGGTGCGGCAAATAAAATAGGGCCAAACTTATATAATATTGTAGGCAAAAGAAAAGCTGCTAATTCTGGATTTAAATATTCAGAAAATATGGCAAAGAAAGGTGGTAGATGGTCATATAAAGAGCTTAATGTATTCTTAAAAAAACCAAACAAATATATACCAAAAACAAAAATGACATTTGCCGGCCTTAAAAAAGACAAAGATAGAGCAAATATTATTGCTTATTTAGAACAATTTGCCAAATAATTAATTTAATACATGATATTAGAATATATTCAAATCATAATTGCCGGCATTTTTGGAGCCATATTTGGATCTTACTCCACCATTATAGCCTATCGCCTACCTGAAGGAAAATCTTGCTTTGGCAGATATTTTGGCCCTAAATCACATTGCCCTAAATGCAAAAGAATACTCAGAACCAGAGAATTAATTCCATTAATAAACTGGCTTATCACAAAGGGTAAATGCTTTAAATGTCAGTTTAAAGTACCAAGAACTCATTTATTTCTTGAATTATCAATAGCAATATTATTCATGATCAATTTCTATCTTTTTAGATTTAGTGATCAATTTATTATCTATGCTTTAATTTCAGCTTGTTTAATGATATTATTAGTTACAGATTTTAAACATAGAATACTTCCTGATGCGGTTTTATACACCATTTTACTATTTGGTCTTGCTGGCAGAATATTAGAAGATCAAGAAATAGTAAATGCTATATTTTCTGCCACCTTTGGCTTTATATTTGCCGCTATTTTTTATAAAATTTTCTTTGGGGACGGCAAATCCAGCCTCATAATTAAGCAAGATCAAGTATTATCTTACGCAAAATTTATTATTATAGCTTCAATATGCCTACCTTTTATGTCTTATATTTTATATATAGCTTGCATATTATTTATTTTATCTATATTTATTTTATTTGGTAAATTTTCTAGCAAAAAAAGTCCTAGAATTGGGATATGCTTAATAATACCATTTATCTGGATTTTTATTTATTCACCCCTAAACTATTAAAAATGAAACAACAAGAAATAATTAACAATATGACAGATTATAAAGTAAAGGATATCAATCTTGCAGATTTAGGGAGAAAAGAAATAAATCTAGCAGAGCATGAAATGCCAGGATTAATGTCTCTTAGAGCTGAATATAAAAATTCTCAACCTTTAAAAGGTGCTAAAATACTTGGTTGTTTACATATGACAACAGAAACAGCTGTTTTAATTGAAACCCTAACTCATCTTGGTGCTGAAGTTAGATGGAGCTCTTGTAATATTTTTTCAACAAATGACGCAGCAGCAGCAGCAATTGCTAAAAGCGGCGTCCCTGTTTTTGCCTGGAAAGGTGAAACAGAGGAAGAATATATTTGGTGTATTAAGCAAACAATAGAAGGTGATAAAAACTGGCAAGCAAATATGATTCTTGATGATGGCGGTGATTTAACCACAATGATTCACAAAGAATATCCGCAATTACTAGGAAACATTAAAGGTCTTTCAGAGGAAACTACTACTGGAGTTGCTAGATTACATCAAATGGTTAAGGAAGGTAAGTTAAAAGTTCCGGCGATTAATGTTAATGATTCTGTTACTAAATCAAAATTTGACAATCTTTATGGCTGCAGAGAAAGTGTTATTGACGGTGTTAAAAGAGCAACAGATGTTATGATTGCAGGAAAAACAGCTGTTATTGCTGGTTTTGGTAATGTTGGTAAAGGCTGCGCTGAGGCATTCAAAACTCAAGGAGCCAAAGTTATTGTAACAGAAATTGATCCAATCTGCGCCTTACAAGCAGCAATGTGTGGCTATGAAGTAAAAACCATGGAAGAAGCCTCAAAAGTTGGCGATATTTTTATTACCACAACTGGAAATAAAGACGTTATTAATCTTGATCATATGAAAAATATGAAAGACATGGCAATTGTTGGAAATATTGGTCATTTTGACAATGAGATACAGGTAGATGCTTTAGAAAACATGAAATGGACTAACATCAAACCACAGCTTGATCAAATTGAAATCGCGCCAGAAAGAAGAATATTATTACTTGCTCAAGGCAGATTATTAAATCTAGGCTGTGCTACTGGTCACAGTGCCTTTGTTATGTCAACAAGCTTCACTAATCAGGTGATGGCTCAAATAGAATTATGGCAAAATAATGACAAATACAGCAATAATGTTTATCTATTACCAAAAGAATTAGATGAAAAAGTTGCAACATTACATCTAGAAAAGCTTGGTGTTGTCTTGACAAAATTAACCAAAGAACAAGCTAGCTATATTAATGTTAGCCAAAATGGACCATTTAAAACTAACGATTATAGATATTAATAATGATAGATTTTTTTATCACAATAGAAGGATTGGAAAAACTTAGAAATGAGCTTTTTGATCTTAAAAATGTTCAAAGACCAGCAATAATAGAGGCAGTAGCCGAAGCTAGAGAACATGGAGACTTAAAGGAAAATGCCGAATATCACGCCGCCCGTGAAAAACAAGGCATGATAGAAGCTACAATATCTGATTATGAGGACAAATTATCACGAGCTAAGGCTATTGATATCTCCACCCTTTCAGGTTCAACAGTTCGTTTTGGCGCCAAGGTAACATTAGAAAATCTTGATAATGAAAAAATTGTAAAATATCAAATTGTCAGTGAATATGAAGCCAACATTGAAGACGGATTAATTTCAGATCGATCCCCAGTCGCTAAAGCCTTACTTGGAAAAGAACAAGGAGACGACATTGAAATACAAACCCCAGGAGGTATTGTTGATTACGAAATATTAGAAGTAAAATTCTAACATATGAAAAGAAATACAAATATAGATGGTCTGGTAAATTTTCTTATACCAATAATTACTATCTATGCCATATTTCTTGTCATTTACCATATTGAAGAAGGACTATCTGCCATTTTATATTCCGCCACCTTATTATTGATAATTAATATTATCTATTTCTTTTCTAGAAATAAAATAGAAAAAATAACCCTTACCTTTTCCTCTAAAATAGCCATTAAATCATTCTACCTTCTCTCTTTCTCTTATATAATATATTGCCTAATAATATTATTAAATTAAATGATAAAGACTCAAAAATATCAAAATCTTGAAATAAGCACCATTCCAGCTTGCTTTAGCAAAAATCTAGGTATTAATTATATATTTTTAATTAAATGCTTAATTAGCAATAAAAACATCTGTATTGATCCAGCAGACGCCAAAGAAGTTATTAATTTTCTAGAAAAACAAAATCAAAAACTTGATTTCATTATGATCACCCATAATCATCAAGATCACGTTGCAGGAGTCAAAGAATTACAAGAAAAATATAATTCTTTAGTAATTATTAATAAAGAAGACCAAAATTTTATTAAAAATGCCGATATCTTTATTAAAACAGTCGAAAATTTGACTGATATTTCTGATGACATCTGCCAAATAACCAAAGAAAGCAGAAAAATATCAAGTAAATTTCAAATTGGAGAAATAATTTTTCAAGCCTTCAACAGCATTGGTCATTGCCCTAATCATATTTCTTATTTTATTGAACCACAAAATATTCTATTTTGTGGCGATGTTTTATTTTCTTCAGGATGTGGCAGAGCCTTTGAAGATGCTTATGAATTATATAATTCTTTAAATAAAATTAAAAATCTACCCTTATCAACTCAAATTTACCCTGCTCACGAATATACTTTAAATAATATAGAATTTGCCCTAACAATAGAGCCAGAAAATATTGATTTGCAAAATAAATATCAAATTAGCCAAGATCTACGCCAAAACAACCTACCCACCATTCCTACTAATTTAGAAAATGAACTTAAAACTAATCCATTTTTACGCAGCGCAATAATTAGAAAAAACCCTAGATTTTCAGAGTTTAAAGATGATTTTGCATTATTTCATCATATCAGAAAATTAAAAGATAATTTTTAGAAAAATTACTGATTTTATCAATAACTAACTAAGATTTATTTATGGGGTCGGACTTGTAGTACTGCGATACGATCCAATTAAAGCATCTTTAGTTTCACTAGGTAACTTACCAACAGCTATGGCAAGTTCTTCTTGCGCTGCCACTTTGCCACCATCATCAATCTGTGAGATATTTGATAAATCATTACCACTGACAAATACTAAAGATTTTTTACCTTCACTCAAAGGTTTTGCTGCAACACTTCCTCCTATGCCATGTCTTGATATATTAACATCGCCTTCTTTCGCCGCCATTTCTCTAACATGATTCATGACTGCATTTTTAAGATTATTATACCGCTCAATAGTTATTGTACTTAAATCAGCTTCTGTAGCTTCTATCCCACCTATCGCTTCCATCGCTATTTTATGAATTGAATCATTATTGCCAATTTTAATTACTTCATTATCCGCCTTAATATCACCAGGTAAACGACTAGGATTACCTATATTAATAACTTTTAAGGCAAAAATCTTTTTGCTCTTACCATCCTCTGTCAAAAATTCAATGACCTCTAAATCATATTCAAAACCAAAACCAATATATACATCTGGACGAGCATTATTTTTCTGATATTCCTTTATGGCTTTTTCTTCTTCTGGCTTTAATTGTCCCTTAATCAAATATTCTGCAATTTTCTTACTTTCTTTAACTCCCTCTAATACAAGTGTGCCCCTTGGTTTTACAGGTGCGGTAGCCGGCACATCGACAAGACTTACAACAGTTTCTATTGCCTTATTAAAATTAGGGTTACCAACCATCGCCATATCAGTCATCACCGCCATCTGCTCCTCTAAAACAGAGCCTTTATTAAGAGCGCCACCCAGAAATTCTTTATTTTTATTCGGCGCCATTGTCATGCCAAATTTTCTATCAGAAGCATCTTGCCGCAAAGCAATAATCTCATCTTGTATTTCGGCATGTTTGGCTATTATCGTAACTTTTTGAGCAATATTAGGTTGTTCTTTTTTCCATTTTTCTAAAACTTCTTGAAAAACTTGAATATTATCATTATTAATATCAACTAAAGTAATTTCTCCCAAACCCACAGAATTACCTTTGCCATAAAATTCATTTATTGCTTGAAAGAAACCTTCAATATAAGCTTTTTTTGCCCTTTCAACCTCAGTACTACTTCTAGTGCTATCATTTATATTACCTATAAACACCCCCATTCCATCACTAGCTTTTAGTAAATGTTGTACTCCAAGCTTATTATACAATTCTAGAGTTTTTAGAGTTCTTGCTTTATATTCTGCAGACAATGCTTCGTCAGCGGGAAGTATTGCTGTTAATCTATAATCAGGATAATCAATACAAGCAATTGCCACTGCTTCTCTTTTATCAAAATCTTTATCATAAATAATACTGCTTCCATCTTTACTAATTTGATGGGTAAATTTACTATAACAAAATGGAATATCATTATACGTTCCGCATCCAGTTGGATTTTCTGCACTCCAAGCCTTTCTTCTTTTGTTTAAATCTGCTTTTTGTTCTTTAGTTGCCTCAGTATTAATATCAAATTTAATTTGATCTTCCGTCATTGCTTTAATTTTTTTAGAATCTGTTTCTGTACCAAGTACTTGCATCTTATCTCTAAGCAATTTTCTAGCACTTGCTACCTTAAAGACTTTCATAGCATTTTGTATCGCACTTGTACCAGTAGCTAAACCTGTCATGTCTCTAGGTGTAGGAGCAGGGGCAGGAGGTGAGCCTAATACAGAAGCCTTACTAAGAGGAACTACAAAAGCTTTACCAGCATTAAAATAACTGGAATTATGTTTATGGCTTGCAGTAATTCCATGAAGCCCACGGGCAGCTCTATATAAAAACTCATCCACTGCATTATTACAGCGATCACTAAGAGCTCCATTTCCAACGCCACCAAGCGGCTCACCCATAATAGGAATTGGGCAAGGCTTACCTGTTTTTTTATGAAAATTTTCCGCAATACTTACCATATCTGCATTAACACCTCCATGCATTTCTAATCGTTTTGTTTGACATGCTCTTTCCATTTCTTGCAACTGAGATTTTGTAAAAAACCCTCCATCCTTCCCGATTCCTCCTCCTTTTAGAACAATAACCTCACTAATTCTGGCAACATTAACTTCTGCAACAGCTTCAATAAAAGAATCTGCAATTGATTGGGCAAGACCTTTCTCTTGATCGCTCGACAAGTTGTAAGTAAATGCACCAGGTGGATTTAAAATAAAGGGTAGACTATTTTCTAAAACCTGATCAATGGCATTTTGTGCAACCGCCTTCATATTAAGAGCAATCATTCTTTTGGTGTTGTCTTTTACGTAATTTTTTGGATTATTAGTATCAAAATGGACTTTTGCGCCTCCTGATGATGACTCATTAAATTTTAAATAAGTAAAATTAAGAGCCGTAAAAGGAGTTGGACTATCTTTTGGAAGTCCATCACTACCTAAAAACAATCTTGACTCAGCAGTAAATGTAAATAAATTATGATTATATCCTTTAGCTCTCACTTTGCCAACTTTAGCATTTAAAATATCTTGTATCCATTCCTTTTTTGTCAACCTGTCAGAATCATAAAATAATTTAACATTTTGCTTTAACCCGTTAAATTCATCTTGCGTCACGCCCTTAAACATAGCATTAACTTCAGTGCCTTTGTTTAATTTATCTAATGGCGAGCCATCATTGCATCCATTTTTTATGTGTTCTAAAGTTCCTTGACCTCGCTCACTTCCAAATGCAGCCCTGGCAGCTTCTCTTAATTTGTTATTCGCATCTGGAGCCCTCTTCAAGAATTCACTTATTGCTACTTCTGCTTTTGCTTCTGCTTCTCCAGCTATCATTAGATTAGAACCTGATGCAGTAAAATAATTTTTAGACATCGATAATTATATTAATTAATATTATACCAAATCTAAAGCTTTAATGAATAAATATAACTAAATATTTTTTAGGTAAAAATTATAAAAGAGAATCGTCAGTATGTTCATATTTTAACAAGGCTTTTTGTAATTTTAAGCAAAAAATATGAAGTTAGATTATTTATTATTTTAACCCATTTTAAAGATGGAATTTGGTATCATATTAAGAATATAGCAATCAACAATATTAGTCAAGTACTAGAAATCATACTTAAAACGCAAATAAATACTCCTTTTTACCCTGTTAATATCTTGCCTGCCATAAGTTTTAGTAGTTTTAATATAGCGATTTCTTTCATATTTATGAACTAACTGTAAAAATAACGGATCAATTGTAGGGGCAGACCTATGTGTCTGCCCGTAGAAACCCAAGAATAAATGGAATAGCGGGCGAATACATAGGCTAAAACCTACATTATACCCGTAAAAACCGACAAAACATTATTCCCGTAAAAACCAATAATAAATAAAAAATAATGGAATAACGGGCGAATACATAGGCTCAAACCTACATATGCCCGAAGAAAACTGATAATAAAAAACAACGGATCAATTGTATTGCGTCCGAAGAAAATCGATAATGAAAAAATAACGGATCAATTGTAGGGGCAGACCTATGTGTCTGCCCGTAAAAACCAACGATAACCAACAATAAATGGAATAACGGGAGAAAACGTCGTGTGGTGTAATGGTTTAAACCGATTTTTAATTATCAATATTACCTTGATAGCAAATACTAATATCAGTCAAGCAAAACATCTTTGCATAAGTGAAGCGATTTTATTTCTAATCAAAAATCATACTTAAAACGCAAATAAATACTTCTTTTTACCCTGTTAATATCTTGCCTACCATAAGTTTTAGTAGTTTTAATATAGCGATTTCTTTCATATTTATGAATAAGCTGCAAAGATAATCTTTTTCTTAAGCGCAATGATAAAATGCTCTTTAATTTTTCATCATAATCCTCTTCTTGACCTATTAAATCGCCTTTAAATGCAATTTTAACAATATCATTTAATTTAAATTTTGTATTAATCATTGCCAGCAAAACCTTTTGCGAACCTGTCTCCTTAATGTCTTGATGGCCCAAATTTAAAGAAGCTTCCAAATTGCCATCAAAAAATAAGCGACCCAGCCCAGAAGCTGCCGCATAGTCATAATAAAAATCTGAAAATTCATCATATTGCAAACGATTATAAATATTCAGATAATTCTTACTATTTAATAAAATCATACGATTTGAAATCTCTAAATCATATAATTCTTCCTTCTTTTTCATTGGAGTTTTGGTAGTGCTGCTATGAGTTACCTCATGTAAAAAATCAATTTCATGAATAAATTTATGACTTTTATATTTATAAGCAGCATTAATATCATATTCATAGGAATTATAATCAGAATCATAGCCGCCGCCCAAGAAAATATATTGGCGTGATTTAGCTTTTTTATAAAAGGAATTTTTCTTGAGATCTGTAAAGCTATCTTTGGAAAAACTTTCCCTGGTGAGGAAAAGAAAAAACACAAAGATAACCATATGAATCAGTTTTGTGGTAAAAAACCGTATCATGAGCTGTTTTATCGTGGTTCAGTCAAAACATAATCGTTATGACTAAATATATTTTAAGAAAATTAAAAATAAATTACAAATATTTTATGTGAATAAGGTTCACTATGTATCAAAACGAGACAGTCCTATGAAAATTCTATGATTAATTGACCTATTCCAACCGTATCTCCTTCGCTAAATACAATTTTATTGATTTTAACATCATGATCACTGCGAATTATATTCTCCATTTTCATAGCTTCAATAATTACTAATTCCTGACCAGCCTTGATCTCATCACCTTCTTCTACACAGAATTTAATAATTTTACCAGTTATTGGCGAGTTTAATTCTGTTGGTTTAGGGTTTTTTTCAATTTTAGGCATAAACTCATTTAATTCTGCAACTCTTGGGGAATAAACATTAATATAAGCATCAGAACCACCATATTGCAATAAATAACCTCCTGTTAGGTTATTTTCTCTAATTTTTACCCCGACTTCATTATTATTTACCAAAGCTCTAAATAATTTTTCACCATTATTCCAAGAACTTTTAATTTTTATTTTCTTTTGATTGCATAAAAAGACATATTCACCATCTTTATCTTGTAAAACATTAACTAAATATGATTTGTCATCTATTAAAACAACCCAGCGCTCACCAATTGGTTTTTTTGAATCAGCTAATTGATCAGTTATAAAGGAATTTCTTTTAAAATTCTTAAAAAATATGAATAAAGATGAAGCAATAAATACTTCCTGTGCTTTAGAATTAATTTCATTGCCTAAAAATCCCTCTGGAAACTCATCCTTAATAAAGCTAGTTGATAAATTTCCTTTCACAAATCTATCATTTTGCATAATGGTCTCAAGGAAGCTAATATTGTGAGAAACTCCACCAATAACATAATTACTAAGTGCGATTTTCATTTTATCAATAGCCTCTTTTCTGGTTTTGCCATAAGAGCATAATTTTGAAATCATAGCATCATAAAACATACTAACTTCTCCACCCTCATAAACTCCACTATCAACTCGAACATTACCATTTTCTTCTGGCTCAATATAAAGATTTATTCTACCACTTGAGGGAAGAAAGCCCCTAGCAGGATCTTCAGCATAAATACGAGATTCCATTGCCCAGCCATTTAACTTAATGTCACTTTGTTTAATTGGCAATTTCTCATTTAATGCAACTTTTATCATTAATTCAACCAAATCAAGACCGGTAATAAGCTCCGTTACAGGATGCTCAACCTGTAATCTTGTATTCATTTCCAGAAAATAGAAATTTTTATTTTTATCAACAATATACTCAACTGTTCCGGCTGAATAATATCCAACCTCCTTAGCCAAAGATGCTGTCTCAGCATACATTTTTTGTCTGGTTTTCTCGTCAATAAAAGGACTGGGAGCTTCTTCAATAACTTTTTGATTATTTCTTTGAATGGAGCATTCTCTTTCACCAACACAAACTATATTACCATGTTTATCGGCAATTACTTGAATTTCAATATGCCTTGGATCTTCAATAAATTTCTCAATAAATATTCTGTCATCAGAAAAACTATTTCTAGCCTCATTAGAAGCGGAAGAGAAGGCCTGTACTACCTCGCTCTCTTCATATACGACCCTCATACCCTTGCCACCACCGCCAGCAGAAGCTTTGATCATAACAGGGAAGCCAATTTTTTTAGAAACTTTAATTGCCTCATTGCCATCCTTAACAACGCCCATATGACCAGGAACCGTATTAACCTTGGCTTCAATTGCTATTTTTTTAGATTGGATTTTATCGCCCATCATTTCAATAGAATAAGTACTGGGTCCAACAAATGTAACATTATTCTTTTCTAAAGCATCGGCAAAATCACGATTTTCTGACAAAAAACCATAGCCAGGATGAACTAAAGTTGTGCCCGTCCTTTTAATAATTTCTAAAATCTTTTTAATATTAAGATAGCTTTGTGAGGATGGAGAAGCGCCAACATTATAAGCTTCATCAGCCATTCTAACAAATAAAGAATTTGTATCAGCGTCAGAATAAATTGCCACCGTTTTAATACCCATCTTGCGACAAGTTTTTATAATTCTACAAGCAATCTCACCGCGATTTGCAATTAAAAGTTTATGAGCCATAATAAAATACTTTAATTTTTATTCAAAAGAAATTATAATAAATTCATCTTTAAGTAATACCAAATCTAAAGCTTTAATGAACGATATAACAAAATATTTTTTAGATAAAAAAATAAAGTTAGATTATTTATTATTTTAACCCATTTTAAAGATGGGAATTGGTATAAGTTTAAAGACTCAATATATTAATATCATATTTTACAAATAATAAACTTTATTTTACTAAATTCAACAAAAGAGTGACATGAGTCCAAAATTAACCTTGAAATATATTATTGAATTAAGTCGCATAAAAAGATTTACCGGAGTCTGGTTATTATTTTTACCATGCCTATTTGGTATAACGCTAGCCTATAAAGATAATTTAACAAATATCATTAGCATAAAAGGCTTAAATATTGTTATCCTATTCTTTCTTGGCTCAATAATAATGCGCACCGCTGGCTGCGTAATAAACGACATAGCAGATAGAAAATTAGATGCAAAAGTAAAAAGAACCAAGAACAGACCAATTGCCAATAATAATATCAGCCTATATACCGCCATTATTTTTCTAGCTATCTTGCTAATTATTGGCCTTATCATATTATTACAATTTAATATCTTAGCCATCAAGCTTGGTATTTTTGCCCTATTTTTAGTAATATTATATCCATTCACCAAAAGATTTACTTATTATCCGCAATTATTTTTAGGACTAACTTTTAATTTTGGTATATTACTAGCAGCTGCAGCAATCAATAATGAAATATCACTACCAATTATTTTGCTTTATTTATCTTCTATATTCTGGACTTTAATTTATGATACTATTTATGCCTATCAGGACATAGAGGATGATATAAAAATTGGCAATAAATCTAGCGCCATTAAATTCGGTAAAGAGCCACAAAAAATTCTATATTCACTAACAATTTTGCAAATCTCACTTCTTGGCATAATTGGGTTTTTAATGGATTTCAGAATATCTTATTATTTCATGATATATATGGCCTTATTTCATCTTTTATGTCAAATAAAAACTTGCGATTTTAATAATGAAAAAGATTGTTTAAATAAATTTAAATCTAACATTATGACTGGAGCAATAATATTAATGGCAATAATGATAGGATGAAAATAGGGTTACTTGGCGGCAGTTTCAATCCCCCTCATTTTGGACATATAAATATTAGTAAGGACGCGCTAAAACAATTAGAATTAGATCAGGTTTGGTGGTTACCAACCAAGCAAAATCCTTTTAAAACACTTAATAATAATGTTTTTGAAGAAAGGGTAAAACTATGTCAAGAAATCACCGAAAATGAAGATAATATTTTAATAAATGACTGCGAAAAGGAACTTAATGATTCTTATTTTATTAATTTACTAAAATACATAATCAAAAACAACTCTAGCCATCAATTCTTTACCATGATAGGAGCTGACAATATAGAAAATTTCCATAAATGGCATAAATGGCAAGAAATAATTGACTTAAGCACTATAATAATTTTTAATAGAGAGGGAAATTCCCTAAAAAGCAATAATAGTAAATTTTTTAAATATTGCCAAAAATTAAAAACGGAACAAAATATAGAGAAATTAATTTTTATAAATAATAAAAATTATCAAATATCATCCAGCCAAATAAGAAATAAAAATGATTAAAGATTTTAACTTTATTGTAGATAGCCATTGTCATCTTGACCTAATAGAGAAACAAAACATCAATATTGACGACATAATTCACAATGCCAAACAAAATAATGTTAAAATATTGCAAACAATCTGCACTAAAATATCTGAATTTGACAAAATATATGATTTTACCAGAAAATATCCTGAAGTATTTGCTTCAATTGGCAACCATCCCTGCAATCTTAACGAAGAAAGCATAGTAAAAGCAGACCAAATTATTAAAGCATGCCAAAAACATGATAAATTAATTGGGATTGGCGAAACTGGCCTTGATTATTATCATGACAAATCCTTAAAAGAAAAACAAACCATTAGCTTTAAAGAACATATATCAGCAGCAAGACAAACAAATCTACCTTTAATAATACATTGCCGCGATGCTGATGATGACATGATTCAAATATTAACTTCAGAAATGCAAAAAGGTAAATTTAAGGCTTTAATGCACTGCTTCTGCGGCAGTCAGGCTTTAGCTACAGCGGCACTTGATCTTGGAATTTATATCTCAATTTCAGGAATAGTAACCTTCAAAAACGCTACTAATTTACAAGAAATAGTTAAAGATATACCTTTAGATAAAATATTAGTTGAGACAGACTCCCCTTATTTAGCTCCAACTCCATATAGAGGAAAAATGAATCAGCCAGCCTACACCAGAAATACTGCCGAATTTATTGCCAAATTAAAAAATATCGAAGAGGAGGAATTATTTAGAATAACCACCGAGAATTTTTTTAATTTATTTACTAAATGCAAAATATAGTATAATGTCTAATTTTACTTCAGACGATACAGGGCAATTTATCTACTTAATTTTACTGTTAGTATTTCTAGCAAATACCTTAATATTTAACAAAAAAATTAAAACATCAAAAATACTGTTACAACTTTCCTGCTGGCTTGGGATAATATTATTTACTATTGCATTATATAGTTTTCGCCATGAATTCATTAACATAAAAGATCGAATAGCCTCCGAGTTATTTCCAAGCAATGCACTCAGAGTTAACAGCCAAATTAGAATTAATATCTCAAAAGATAATCATTATTATATCGATTTACTCATCAATAATAAGAATATTAGATTTTTAATAGATACCGGAGCAAGCGACCTTGTTCTTAATCAAAAAGACGCCAAAAAAATAGGGATAAATTTAAATAATTTACATTTTAATAAAATTTACCAAACAGCTAATGGCTCAACAAAAGGGGCTTCTATCATTTTGGATGAAATAAATATTAAAGGTTTAATATTCAGAGATATTTCAGCTTCCGTTAATCTTGCCAAGATGGAAACATCCTTAATGGGCATGAGGTTCTTAAAGAATTTTAAGAAATACGAATTTTATCAAGATAGGCTAATTATAACGACTCATGGCATTTAAAATTCTACATACTATCAACAGAGATCAATAATAATATTTAAGCTTACTGCCCTTTGTTTTTAATAGCAATCTGCACAAAATCAGATATTGATTTTTTTACTAAAGCCAGAATATAATTATAGATCTGCATCCTAAAGCCAGAATTAGTTATAACCTTAAAAGCCTTAACCACTGTTAGTTCTTTTTTTAATAAGTTAATTCCAATATTATAATTTCTTTGCAATAATTTTTTTCCAATCTCATTAGGTTCGCCACTTTCAACAAACATCTCGGAATTGGCATTTGCTATACCGGCAATGATTGTTCTTATGTCATTTGCAATAATACTTCTAGCGTTTTGAATGGTTTGTGGATTATTTTTCTTGAAGCGATTATAAAAAAATCTCAAGGGAGAATAGACAATTGAGCGATCTAAATGTTTATTAACACCGCATTCAAGTGCAAAAACTATTTTAGAGGCTATATCTTTTGTCATATTTAATATCTATCTTCTTGTTTACTTCTGGATCTGTTCCTGGACCCATTTCTTGATCCATCTTGAGACCTGTCATCATAAGAATTTTCCTGATTCTCACTTCTATTTCCAAGACTTTTTTTCCCATCACTATCCTTCATGCCATATTCTTGACGCAACTTTGCCATTTCTGCTTTACATTTTTTCATTATTTCTTTTCGTCTTTTCTGAAATTCTCCACGTACTACATTAGCATTTTTTTTAGCAGAGGAGTTATTGCTTGAATTTTTTAACTTAAATTCACGCCTTGAAGAATCTTGATTCTTTTTATGGCTAGAATCACGATACGAAGAATCACTTTTATACTCCCCATCCCTAGAAAAAGCATCAAAAGACTGGCTCAAGGTAAAAAACACAGTAAATATTAGAAATTTTTTCATAATTTGGCAAAAATATTAAAATTAACGAAATAATAAAACAGGCATTTGTACTTTATTAATTAAGCTAGCAGTTATGCTGCCTAAAATAAAACTACGCAATTTAGAGTGATTATAAGCACCCATAACTAAAAGATCGATTTGCTTCTCTTCTAAATAATCTGTAATAGCAGCACTAACATTCTTCTTATTCAAAATCAAAGATTTACTATCTATTCCTTGAAGTGACAATATGTCCTGAGCTTTTTTTATATTTTGTTCATTTATTTTATTTTCATCACCTATCATTAATAAATGGCATTCTAATTTATTGAGCAATTCACTATTTGCTACATAATTCACCATATCTAAAGATTTTTTACTGCCATCATATGCTATTAACAAACTTTCTATCGGTTTATAGACCATAGAAGCAATAAGAAGAGGCTTAGCAACCAAGCGTACTACGGACTCTAAATTTGAACCTATTTTATTTAACTTCCCAGAGGCCTCCATTCCGCTTCTACCCATAATTACCATGTCAGCCCTATCAGAAACATCCAAAACTATCTCACTTAAAGAGCCCCTTAGGTGAATTCTTTGTACATTCTGACGATTTTCCACTTTTAATTCTCGAATGGCATGATCCAATATTGACTCTCCTTTATTTTGCTCTATCTTTCCATGAGCTTCATCCATTTTACTTAAATCATTGAGTAATTTTGTTTTAGCGCCAAAACCAATCGATCCACTGAAATTTACTTTTGCAGCTACATCGTAATGAGGGGTGGCAACATGCAAAAGAGATATGTCAGCATTGGTAACACTATTAATCCACGAGCTTAAGTCACATACACTGTAAAAATGACTTGATCCATCGACGCAGGCGATAATTTTTTTCATAAGCACTAATTATAAATAAAAACAATAAGTTGTTTAAAAAACTATTTAGCATTATGTGGCTTTACTAAAAATGATATAGAATATCAACAGTAAAATCAATCATAAAATATCTTCCTTGTCAAAATTATACAATATGTCCTAAAATAAGACATGTATTGTATTAAAATAATACATTAAATGATTTTTACAGAATTCTCTTTATCATAAGTGCTAAATTTATCAATAATTGTTTCACTGGCTTTATTTAAACCTGTTACACTTACCTTTGTTCCTTCTCTTTGGAATTTTAAAACTACTTTATCCATTGCCGCTACAGCAGACAAATCCCAAAAATGAGCCTGATTCAGATCTATTACAACTTCTTTTACCACCTCCTTAAAATCAAATGCTGCCACAAATTTTTCAACTGAAGCAAAAAATACCTGACCATAAACCTTATACTCCCTAATATTGTTTTTTGAAAAACCGGATTCAACATTAAGTAATTTAGAAACTTTCTTGGCAAAAAATAATGCGCTCATTAATACTCCAGCAAAAACACCTTGTGCCAAATCATGAGTATGAATTACCACCATGACCGTTACAATCATAACAATATTAGAAGCTGTTGGATATTGCCTCATATTTTTTACTGAATCCCAGCTAAAAGTTCCTATACTAACCATTATCATTACCGCCACCAATGCCGCCATTGGAATTCTACTGACCTCATCATTTAATACCAATATTAAAAATAGCAAAAAACCCCCCGCAAAAAAAGTAGAGAGTCTACCTCTACCGCCAGATTTAACATTAATTACTGATTGACCAATCATAGCGCAACCAGCCATTCCACCAAAAAACCCAGTAACAATATTAGCAATTCCCTGACCTTTGCATTCTTGATTTTTTGGACTTGGAGTATCTGTTAAATCATCAATAATGACAGCCGTCATCAAAGACTCCAAAAGACCAACAGATGCCAAAGTTACAGCATAAGGGAAAATTATCTTCAAAGTTTCAAAATCAAAAGGAATATCAGGTATCAAAAATATTGGTAAACTACTTGGTAAATTACCCATATCACCCACTGTTCGTAAATCCATATCAATTACAATAGACAATATTGTTAGAACCACAATGGCAACCAAAGGAGATGGGATTGATTTACTAATATAAGGAAATAAATAAATAATAGCCAATCCAAAAGCTACCATAGCATACATCTGCCAACCAGCGCCGCTAAATTCTGGCAATTGAGCTGCAAAAATTAGAATTGCTAAAGCATTAACAAAGCCAGTCATCACGGATTTAGAAACAAAACGCAATAATGATCCCAACTTCAAATATCCGGCAATAATTTGCAATATTCCTGTTAAAATAGTTGTTGCCATTAAATATTCTAAACCATGATCCCTAACCAAAGTTACCATAACTAAAGCCATTGCCCCAGTTGCAGCTGATATCATTCCCGGGCGACCACCAACAAAAGCAATCACAACAGCAATAGAAAATGAGGCATATAAACCAACCTTAGGATCAACCCCGGCAATAATAGAAAAGGCAATTGCTTCTGGTATTAAGGCAAGCGCCACCACCATGCCAGACAAGATATCTCCGCGCACATTTCCGAACCACTGATTTTTAAATTTTGATAAATACATGAATTATTTAGATTGACTTTTTAAAAAAACCAAGAAATCTTGATTCCTTTACCACTTCCACTCCGTTTTCTAACTTCAATAAATCTATTTTAGAATTATGATTTACTAAAGCATTTTTTAATTTTTTATTTTTCAATAAAGAACTTATTTTCTTCTGTATTTTTATTGCATCCACTTTTTCTCCCTTACTAGAATTATCTATATATTGAGCAATTAAATCTATCGCAACATCATATTTATCAATCAATTTATCTCTCTTTTTAAGTTGATCAATTTTAAATATACCCAAAACCCCAAGAATCAGCGAAATTAAAAAATAACAAAATCTATAAAAAATAAATAAACCACCAAGCAGCAAAACAAAACCAATAGAAAATGTCAAAATATCAATTTTTGTTTCATGATTAAGCCAAACTACATTTATCCAGCCATTATTATTAAAAAGCCAAATCATTGGTGTAAGAATAAGTATTAATAATATTAAAAAAGATATGAATCTAAACATTATTTATTATTTTTTGTAAATATAAAAATATTTCTTTAAATGAATTATTTATTGCTATCTGATTTTCTAGCATTAAAGTAACTTTACTCAAAGATTCCTGATATTTTGACTCCAGACTATTTATAGTTTCTAGGGCTTCACTATATGATTTTAATTTAATAAATCTTTCAATTTCCAATATCTTGGCATCAATTTCATCTCCATCCTTAACAATTCTGCCATCAATTCTCCTGATTACAATTAATTGGGACAGGTTATTTTTAATATTGTCGAAAAAATCCATCTTAACATCATCTTGCTTCTTTAAAGAAACTAGATTATCAATTAATTTAGCAAAAGATTCTGGCATTTGTGCAATATTATAATTCTTTTTTGCCAAAAAATCTTTCAATTTCTCTATTTTTAAAGTTAAATAATGGTCTTTTATAGATAGGCTGGCAAGTTGAGATAATTGCATTTCATGATCAAGATCCATCTGAACTAAATATAGTAATTTAGAAAATGATATAGCAATAATAGATAATTCATTCTGCAAATTAACATTACTAATTTTTAGCTCTAACTCAGAAATTTTATTTTGCAATTCTGCTATTTTGTTATCTCGATCAAGATTATCATCTTGAATATTTTTACTTTCAACTATTTCTTTTTTAACACTTACTACCTCTATTTCATTCTTTAATAACGATGTGTCATCTTGATAAACAACACTATTAAATTTTATAGAAAAAAAATAATAAGATGAAGCAATAATTAAACATAAAATAATGGCCAATATTGCTACTTTTATAAATTTGCTAATGTGTTTTTTTATTTTATTTTCCATAAATTTTAAAAATACTATTTATCACGATCTTTACTAACAGATCTCTTTTTAATTGATTTAATATTAACAACTCTTAAAAAACCTATATTTTGACAATATTGACAAATTTCATCACTAAAACATAAAAGCTTAATATTTTTACATACTGCAAATATATTATATTTAACAAGTAAATGATAGAATATGTCAGCGCTGTTATTTGAATAAATTGTAACGGCGTTAATCTTGCCTAAAACTATTTTACTTATAACAGCTTTGCTTAAATGATTTTTCGCTTTTATTTTATAAGCAAGAATCTTTTTGATATTATAACCCTTTTCCCTTAAATACAAATCAATATTTCCAGCAGCATTTTTTTGGCATAAATATAAAAATTTATCACTTTTTAAAGCATTATAAGTAATTAATTTAAGTAAAGATGAAGCGGAATTATTGGCAATTAATACATTTTGATAACCATAATCTTTTAAAATTGCCGCTGTTTTTTCTCCAACCGCATAAATCTTAATATTTTTATCAAAACTTAGTTTTTGCAAATATTCAATAGAATTAGCACTACTAAAAATAACAGCATTAAAATCAAAAAACTTAAACCAAACCCTTCTTAAGAGATTTATTTTGCAAAAAATAACCTCAAATAAAGGCGCTATAATAGTTTTAAGACCTTGGCTCTCCAGTTCTTTGGCAGTAATAATAGAGTTTTTTTGATCTCTAGTTACCAATATCATTTTTTATTTTTTTAAATTTGGTTAAAATAATGGGCAATCGCGCATTTATTTAAAGGGTAATATGTATGATGATATTAGGTTTCGTAAAAATACAATTAACCTAATATAAATTTACAATTTGACCTATATTTTTCTTAATCTTTTAGTAAAATCTTTTAGTTCAGTTTTTCTGCCCTCTGGAACATCTTGCCATCTGCAATCAGTAATTGCAGCTTCTATTGCGTATAAGTAAGCTGCATGGTGGGTTCCACAAAATCCACCTGATTCATCTATCATTAGATATACATCTTCTGTTCCAATTCTAACTAAAGATTCAAGATCATATATGCCAGCATTATATAACTTTTCTGCCATTTTAGGACCTATATTTCGTATCTTTTCTAATTTTGTTATAATTTCTTCCTTGTTCATTTTTTCTTTTTTTCGGCAATATATAAAACTCCCATAATTAAGATAGAACCAATAATCTGCTGATACGTCATCACTTCCCCTAAAATTATATAACAAAAGAATATTGTCATTACTGGCCCCGAAGTATTTAGCAAAGCAAATCTAGAGGCTCCTATTCTTTTTATTCCTTCTGCTATCAATAATAATGGCATGAATGTACAAAATATTGCCATGATAATAATGATAACAAATCCTTTATTTGAAATAACATGATTAATCTCAGAATTAAAAATAGTAAAAAAATGAATATTTATAAATATAAAAGAAAATATTACAGCGTAAGTTGTAAATAAAATGCTACCAATTTTTTTACCAGTTTGCTGATTAATAACAATATATATAGAATAGCTAATAGCAGCAAAAAGAGCCAAGATCACCCCTGTTTTGTTCGCTGACGTTAGGGATAGATTAAAACCCCCTAAAACCAAAAATAATCCAATTTGAACTAATCCAAAACACAATATATCTCTCAATTGCGGCAATCTTTTTTCAATAATTGAATTAAATATTAAAACATAAGCAGGAAATGTATATAATATGATCCTGTTAATATTGGCATCAATTAATTTAAGAGAATAAAAATCTGACAATGTTGCTAGATAATAACCAAAAAATCCTGCCAATATACAATTAATAGCAATTCTTCGATTGAGAATAGCAGTAAAAAGCTCTTTTTTCTTTTTATAGAAAGCAAAACACAACAATAATGGTAAAGTAAAAAGAAAACGATAATAAAATAAATCCATTACAGCCACCTCTTCAATATAAGCTAATTTTACTAAAATTGACCTAAATGAAAGCAATAAAGTTGCCACAAGCACTAAAAATGCTCCAAATAATGCATTATTTAATATAAATTTATTATATAGATCTTTCATTTATTTAAATAATTCTTTATAAATTGCGCAATATATGTTGTGCATTCTTTATAATTTCATCTCCAGCTTCAGAGCCAATTAACTGAGCATCGTCAAAACTTCCCAATCGATATGTTTCGTAAATCTCATTTCCATCCAGACTACAAATAGCAACTTTTAACAACAAAGTATTATCTTCTGTAATTTGACAATATCCTGCAATAGGCATTTTACAAGAACCGTCAACCTTTGCTAAGAAAGCCCTCTCTGCCGTAACGGCAATTCTAGTCTTAAAATGATCAATATCACTTAAAATATTACAAGAATAATTATCACCAGCCCTACATTGAGCACCAATTGCACCCTGCCCAATTGCGGGCAGCATATCCTCAATTGCAATAATTGAAGAAATATATTTTTCCATATTAATTCTTTTTAAACCAGCAACAGCTAATATTGTAGCATCCACCTCACCCTCTTCTAATTTTCTTAATCTTGTATTAACATTGCCTCTAAAATTAACTATTTTTAAATCCGGTCTTTTTCTTAATAAAAAGGCCTTTCTGCGCGCAGAGGAGGTGCCCATAATGGCATTTTTAGGTAAACTCTCTATTGATTTATATTTTAATGATATAAAGGCATCCCTAGGATCCTCTCTTTCTAAAATAGCCTTCATCACAAGTCCTTTAGGATATTCTGCAGGCATGTCTTTCATTGAATGAGCGGCAATTGATATTTCTTTGGCAATTAAGGCTTCTTCTATTTCTTTTGTAAACAGGCCTTTTCCACCAATGTCACTTAGATTTTTATCTAAAATACTGTCTCCTGAGGTTTGGAAGCCTTTTATTGATATTAAATCTGGATTTTTCTTATAGGAATCTGAGGAATTGCAAATATAGTTCTTTACTGCGAAAGACTGAGCTTTAGCTAATGCGCTTTTTCTAGTGCCAATTATAATATTTTTGGCATTTACCATTTTTATTAAGTTTGGTTTGAAAACTAACCTTGTCTAGCTTTAAATCTTGGATTTAGCTTATTAATAACAAATAATCTGCCTTTTCTACGAACGATTTTACAGTTTTTATCTCTATTTTTAGCTGATTTTAATGAATTATAAATTTTCATCTTAAAAGTAATTATTTTTTAAATATTCGAAAACAAAATATACTCTATTGTTTTTAATAATACCATTTTAACTTATAAATGAATTAAATTCTAAATATTTTTATGGTAAAATTGTTAAAAAACGAGTCGTAATATGTTCATATTTTAACGAGGCTTTTTGTCAATTTTAACTAAAAAGATGACGAATTCAATCATTTTAATAAAAAATCCATTTTAGAAGTTAAAATGGTATAAGTCAAGAATTTTGTAAATTAATAATTATTCTAACTTCTTAAAAACAGAATCAGGAAACTAAATCTTTCAACTTCCCTGCCAAATCAGTCTTTTCCCAAGAAAAACCACCTTCATCATCAGTTTTTCTGCCAAAATGGCCATAAGCTGCCGTTCTTTGATAGATAGGTCTATTTAATTGTAAATATTGTCTAATTCCTTTGGGTGATAAATCGATATTATCATTTATAATTTTAACTAATTCATTACCATTAATTCCAGTATCATGATTATTAATGTAAAGTGATAACGGCTTTGAAACTCCGATAGCATAGGCAATCTGAATGGTGCATCTTGTCGCTAATTTTGAAGCCACAATATTTTTTGCCAAATATCTTGCCATATAAGCAGCACTTCTATCTACTTTTGTTGGATCTTTTCCTGAAAAGGCACCGCCTCCATGTGGAGCGGCTCCACCGTAAGTATCAACAATGATTTTACGACCAGTAAGGCCAGCATCGCCATCTGGACCACCTATAACAAAATTTCCAGTTGGATTGATTAAAAAATTTTTCTCTTTACACATCCAGCCATCTGGCAAAGTACTAACCACATAAGGTCTTATCATTTCTCTAACCTGATCTTGGGTTATTCCTTCTTTGTGTTGAATGGAAACCAAAACAGATTCTGCTTTTATCGGCCTGCCATTTTCGTAACATAAAGTAATTTGACCTTTAGCATCAGGGCCAAGACCTTTTAAATCACCTTTTTTAATAGCGTCAGAAATATTATGCAATATCCTGTGAGAATAATATATTGGTGCAGGCATTAAAGCTTCAGTTTCATCACAAGCATAACCAAACATTATACCCTGATCGCCCGCTCCCTCATCTTTATTTTTAGACTCATCAACCCCCATGGCAATATCTTCAGACTGTCCATGAATAAAATTAGTTATTTTTAACTTTCTGTAATCAAAGCCATTGCTATCATAACCAATATCCTTAACAACATTTCTAATTAAATTTTCTATATCGCTTTTTATGATTTGGGGAGCTCTTATTTCTCCACCCACAACAACGTTATTAGTAGTGGCAAAAGTTTCAATAGCTAAGCGAGAATAAGGATCTTTCTTTAGATAAGCGTCCACTAATGCATCTGATATTTGGTCACATATTTTATCAGGATGTCCGGCAGAAACAGATTCTGAGGTAAATAGAAAATTATTTGGCATTTGATATATTATTTAAAAAATTAACTTAATACCAAATCCCATTCTTTAATGAATGATATAACAAAATATTTTTTAGATAAAAATTATAAAAAACGAGTCGTAATATGTACATATTTTAACGAGGCTTTTTATGATTTTAATCAAAAAATATGAAGTTAGATTATTTATTATTTTTAACCCATTTTAAAGATGGGAATTGGTATAACATCAGCTAGGTAAAGCGCTTTTTAAAGTCTTCTTTCCGACACTTTTAGATCTTTGTATTTTTTTCCCTGCTAAAATATTATTAATCTCCACTCCTGTTAAGGTTTCATATTTTAACAAAGATTGCGCCAATAATTCTAAATCGGCACTTTTTTTAGTCAATATTTTTTTTGCTGTTTTTATCGCATTATCAATAATTAGTTTTACTTCGGAATCAATTTGTTTTGCCGTTTCTTCTGAGAAATCATTAGTTGATGGCAAGTAAGAACCATTATCATCCTTAGAATAATTAACAGCACCAACTTTATCGCTCAAACCCCAATTAATAACCATATTTTTTGCCATTTTAGTGGCATGGTCAATGTCAGAAGAAGCGCCAGTTGTAACTTTTTCATAGCCAAAAATAATTTCTTCTGCAACTCTTCCTCCCATTGCCACTGCCAAATCATCTTTTAATTTAGCTCTAGTAATAGAGAATTGATCTCTGGTTGGTAGCCTCATAACTAAGCCAAGGGCCCTGCCACGCGGAATTATTGTTGCCTTATGTATCGGATCTGAATCAGGGCTATTAATAGCAACAATAGCATGTCCAGCTTCATGATAAGCTGTTAATTTTTTCTCATCATCTTGCATAATCATGGATTTACGCTCTGAGCCCATCATGATTTTATCTTTAGCATCTTCTAAATTTTGCATTGTAACTAATTTTTGATTTGCCTTTGCGGCTATCAAAGCTGCCTCATTAGTTAAATTGGCTAGATCTGCACCAGAAAAACCAGGAGTCCCACGTGCAATAATTTTCATATCAACATCTGTTGCAATATTAATTTTCTTAATATGCACATTAAGGATCTGCTCTCTTCCCATTATATCAGGATTTGGCACTGTAATTTGACGGTCAAATCTACCAGGACGAAGCAAAGCCCTATCCAAAACATCGGGCCTATTAGTTGCAGCAATAATGATAACTCCTTCATTGTCAGAAAAACCATCCATCTCCACTAAAAGCTGATTTAAAGTTTGCTCCCTTTCATCGTTTCCACCACCTACTCCACTACCACGATGCCTGCCAACCGCATCAATCTCATCAATAAAAATAATACAAGGGGCATTTTTTTTCCCTTGCTCAAACATATCTCGAACACGACTAGCGCCAACACCAACAAACATTTCAACAAAATCAGAGCCAGAAATTGAGAAGAATGGCACCTTTGCCTCGCCAGCAATTGCTCTAGCAAGTAAAGTTTTACCAGATCCAGGAGAGCCTATCAACAAACAGCCTCTTGGTATTTTAGCCCCCAAGGCGGAATATTTAGTTGGATTTCTTAAAAAATCTACTATTTCTGACAACTCCTCCTTCGCTTCATCTATACCGGCCACATCTTTGAATGTCACTGGCAATTTATTTTCTTGCAATAATTTTGCCTTCGATTTACCAAACCCTAATGCCTTTCCACCCCCTGCAGCACCTTTCATCAAGAACACCCCTAGGCCAATCATTATAATAAGCGGCAACCAGCCCAGCAATCCACCTATTATTCTTTCATATTTTCCAACTATAGGAACAGCATTTACCTGCACATTTTGCTGTCTTAATTTTTCAATTAAATCAGGATAATCAGGCAAAAATGTATAAAATCTTTCCGAGGATTTTAAAATACCACTTAAATCCTGTCCCTTAATTTCAACCTTATCAACCGCACCAGCCTCAACGCTACTCATAAAATCAGAGAAACTAATCTGCTTCACCCCCATTTGCGGACCCTGATTAAAAATACTGGAAATAGTCATAATGAAAAAGAATATAATTATCCAAATCAGGAATCCTTTATTATTTCTTTTTGTTTTTTTATCTTGATTCTTATTTTTCATTTATTTGGCGTTAAATTTTTTAAAAAATTATTCTAAGTAGCTAAACCATCTAGAACCTCAACAGCGTATTTTGCAGCTTTTTTCTGAGCCTCTTTCTTGGAAGAACCTGTAGCAGCATATCTCTTGCCATCAAACTCTACAACAGAAGTAAATATTGGCTCATGCTCATTTCCCCCACTTCTTACAGTTTGATATTTTGGCAATTTCTTTGTTTTAGATTGTATAATCTCTTGTAATCTTGAAACGGGATCAACATCATGTAATAAATCACTCTCTATAAATTTTTGCCAATATTTATAAATAAACTTACCGCAAATTTCAAACCCTAAATCCAAATAAACTGCTCCTATCAAAGCTTCCAGACCGTTCTCTAAATTTCTTTTATTGTCTCTGCCTTTATTTTTTTCTTCATTCTTAGAAAATATCATCGCCTCTCCTATATTGATCTCTTGAGCAATTTGAGAAATAACTTCGCCACTTGCCAAATATGCATGCCTTTTTGAAAGCATTCCCTCTTTTTCATTCTTATAAATTTTAACAAGCTCGCTTGCTATAAACATTGACAAAACCGCATCGCCTAAAAATTCTAATCTTTGATAATTCTTGGCATCCTTGCCAAAAGAAAAACTGGGATGAGTTAAGGCCTCGGTAAATAATTCAATATTATTATAATTATAATCTATACTTTCCAGGAAATCTTCTATTTTTTTATTCATCTATTTACTAATATTGCTTATATCTATTTTTATTTTTTTATATAGGCTAGATGCAATTTTCTTAAAATTATCAATACCAACATTTTGCATCGCCCTAAAATCCTCTATCTTCTTCTCAACCTCTTCAATTCTCTGCAAAGCAAGAGCTGCCTGCTTTTCTGCCTCCATACGCTTTTTTACTTCTTTTTCTTTTTGTTTATAGATTTTATCCACCTTTTCCATAACTGGCTGCAAATCAATAGAGCCCTCCGAAACACCTTCTGATAAAGATTTCTTCATCTGCTCTTCTTGTATTTTTTGATTTTCTACTTCTGGATCTAGGTCTCCTTGCTCAGATTGATACATCTTAACACCACTTTCATACATATATTCACCTTCCTTTATTTTATATTCAGATTCTTGTAGCATTTTTTCATATCTGATAAATTCTTTTTCTGCCATTTTTTTAAATTTATAATATTTGACCATATAGGTTAACATTATTATAAAAAGGGTTAAATCTATTATAAATCCTACCATAATTTATCCTTAAAATAATTTAATATTATCAATCAATCTAACGCCACCAAGGTGAACGGCAATAAAAATTCTAGCACTTTGACCTTTATCCAAAATTTTCATATCTCGCAAATCATCTTCATTGCAAATCTGTAAATATTCAACATTATCAAAATTTTTTGATAATTTCTTTTTATTTTCTTCTAGAAAATTACTGATATTAACCTCTTTTACCGATAGTAAATATCTTTTTATTAAAGTCAAAGATTTAAAAACTTTTACCGCATTTTGCAATGACTCACTACTCAACCTAGAGTTTCTAGAGGACGTTACCAGGCCATTTTCTTGCCTAAAGGCAGGAGAGCTAATTATTCTAACATTTAAATTATTCTTTTGAGTAAAATATTTTATAATTTGCAATTGCTGAAAATCTTTTTCTCCAAAAATAGCTATATCAGGCTGAATAATTTTAAATAACCTATTAATTATCTGAACAACCCCTTCAAAATGACCTTTACGATATTTTCCACATAAATTATTCGCCAAAATACCAATATCAAAATCAATCAAATGATTAGATAGATTAATTTCAGCACTATCCGGGCAAAACAAAATATCAGCATCATTTTCTTTAAGCCTAACGATATCACTTTCTAAATTAATTGGATAATTATTAAAATCATCAATATTGTTAAATTGTCTTTTATTGACAAAAATTGAAACAATAGCAATATGATCATTTTCTTTAGCTTTTTTAAGCAAAGATAGATGCCCTTCATGTAAAAAGCCCATAGTGGGCACAAAGGAAATTTTTTTACCTTTGCTTCTTAGTAGCTCTATATACTTCTGTATCTCTATTATCTTGTGAAATATTCTCATTTTTTAAAAATTAAACATCTAATTATACCACCTAAATCCTTTCTACAATCCGCAAATTTTAAATTATTTAATTCAAATATTTTTATAATTTCATCTTGTTGATTTTGACCAATTTCTAAAAATAAATATCCATCTTTTTTTAGAAAATTACTTATATTGCCAGCTATAATTCTATAACAATCAAGACCTGTAAGACCTCCATCTAGCGCAATTCTTGGCTCAAAAATACTCACTTCCGATTGCAAAGAGTCAATTTCATTAGATTCTATATATGGCGGGTTAGCTATTATCAAGTCAAAATCTTTATCTTGAAGATCGCTAAACCAATCTGATTTAATAAGGTTAACTCTATTAGAAATATCAAGACTAACAGCATTACGATTTGCAACTTTTAAAGCTTTTGCACTTATATCAACACCAAGCCCTTGAGCATTTTCAAATTGTTTAATAACGCTAAGAAGCAAACATCCACTACCTACTCCTAATTCTAATATTTTTAAATTAGAATCTTTATTTTTAAAAATATCAAGAATTGCTTCTATTAAAACCTCAGAATCAGCCCTGGGATCCAAAACATCTTTATTCACAAAAAATACATCTTCGTAAAAATATCTTTTATTTAAAATATGAGATAAAGGCTCTTTCTTTGATCTTCTCTGAATTAATTCCTGAACTTGATTAATTTTCTCCAAGGGGACTTTTGAATCAGAAGAAGCAAAGATTATATCCTCCTTACTTATATCTAAACAATGACAGATTATCAATAAAGCATCAAGATCACAAGATTCTATAGATTTACTCTTAAGTTTAGAGGTGCAAAATTCTAATAATTCCTTTACATTCATTAATAAATGCTAATCTTTTTATTGAAGGGAATCTTTTTTTGATTCATCGTGTTTATGGGTGGCAGCAGGAGACTTATCATCAGAATCGTCTACAGATATTGACTTGTCACTCTTAATAATATCCGAATTTCCAGTTTTAACAGGATAAGCTTGATCATTCTTCTGATCTATTTCAACAGAGGTAGGAGGTAAACCCTTCTCCTCTTTCGCTTCCTCTGCAGAAAAAGGTATCTCTTGAGGCAAGGCGGCATCTATAGCAGGAGAAATATTCGCTTCACTTACCGCACTATCGGAAAATTCCTTAAATTGCTTTATAAGAGGCATCATCATTTTACTAATATCACCCATAACCTTAAGAATCAAAACATTATTGATCGTAACATTCAACTCACTTCCAAAGATATGGAATTCACTAAGAGCATCATTTGTATTAGGATTTTTTCTAGCAAGATCAACAATAAATTCAGCTATTTTGTCCTCTAATGCCATATTATCTATTTCAGCATTTTTATCTTCAATCTTATTTTCAAGTAAATTCTCTTTTACAAGATTAACTTCGGACTTATTTTTGCTCTTGTTATTCTCCAGGACAATAGAAGGTTTTTTATTTTCGGCAAAATTATTTACTTGACCAACAGATTCTTCTATTGAAGAAACCCATCTTTTTAAATATACCAAAATATTGTCTAGATTTTTAACTCTAATTTTTAAATCACCCGGAGAGACTCCAGACCCAACAGAAGGCAAAGACCCTGAAACATTAATATTAAACATCGGCGAAGATAAATCAAGATTGACCACTGCAACCTCTTTTACAACCATCTCTTGTAGCTTTTCATCAAATTCTGAAGTAATTTGGAAGTTAGCCAAAAGATTTCTATTTGTTACAACTTTAGAATCAGCCTCATTCTCTTTTTTATCAGAACCAACAGTTTCAATTTCAAGACTAGGAAGACTATCTGGCAAAGATTTATTTTCTCTTATGTCCTGTTTACTGATTTCCTTAGCATCAATATAAGCGATATCCTGCTCAGACGGCAAAGAATCCTCTCCTTCTTTGTCGCTAATCACATCATCCTTGCTTGACGCAACATTCTTTTGATTGCCAGCTTCATCTATATTTGCAAATTTATCAAAAACATCAAAACTATCAATATCCCTAAAATTAGAATCAATCTCAACTATTTGAACATCATCTTCAAGTCTAACATTTATTTTTAACTCAGAAGAGTCAAGCTTAAATACTGAATCACCAGAATCGTCAAGCAAAGAATATCCGTCATCCTTATATAAAATTTCACTAATTTTTTGATCTTTAATTTTAAGGCTAATAATTGGGTCTTTATTAAATTTAACATTTTTAATTTCTTTATCCAAAGATTGAATACTTACATTGCCAACTTTAACTATAAATTGATTAGAAAATATATTAGATTCTGTTGATATGTTTTCAACAACAACATCATTGCCAAAAAAGCCACTCTTAGTTCCCCTGATGGTCAAAGTGGTAATTTCAAGATTATGCCTCATTGGAAAACCGGATGACGAAATATTGTCAGCAGTAATATTTGTATTACTATCCAGAGCTTTAACAATATTTTTTTTAATTTCACCAGACTTTATAAACCAAAAAGCAGTATAAGAAATCAATAAAAATAAAATTAATGGTAAAACTAATCTTAGTATTATTTTTTTAATCATAATTCTAATTATAAATATTTATAAAATAAATTTTCTTTGGCTGAAATTCTTGAATATTTAAACAGAAACATTGCGAGTTTGATCCGGCACAATCAAAGTTAAGCCGTCTAGCTCTTTATTCATGATAATTTGACAACCCAATCTAGAAGTTGGTGTTAAACCAAAGGCTAAATCCAGCATATCTTCTTCATCCTCGCTTGGCTCTTCAAGTTTATTAAAATGCCCCTCATCAAGAACAACATGGCAAGTTGAGCAAGCAAGAGAACCTTCGCAGGCGCCCTCTAAATCAATATCATTATTATGAGCAGCTTCAAGAACTGTAGTTCCTACAGGAACTTCAAATTCTTTTTTTTCTCCTTTTTCTATAAAAATTATCTTAACTTTATCGGTCATTTATGTGTATATTTAATTAATAACATCATTTAGAATTATCACGAAGCAAATTCAACTAAACTAATCTTATGCTATTTCCTATTTTTAACAAAAAATATGAAGTTAGATTGTTTATTAACTCTAACCCACTTTAAAGATAGAAAATAGTATTATTTAACTAGAACTTAATTCGTAACTTTTAAGTAAATTTAAAATTTTACAACCAAATTATAATCAGCTAATAATTATATTGCAACATTTTTTGCTTAAATTGACAACGCTAGATCTCGCTACTTTATTATACCAATTATCAGATTAAACTATACATTTAGGCAAAATATTTTTTAGATAAAAATTATAAAAAACTTGTCTGTAATATGCTTATATTTCACGAGGCTTTTTATGATTTTAATCAAAAAATATAATAGTTAGATTATTTATTATCTTAACCCATCTAAAGATGGGAATTGGTATTGCACCAATTTCTACCCTTAATTTAAAGATGTAAGTCAAAAATATAATATATAAGCTATTCATTATTCCACTCCTGGAAAAAGAAAATGGTATTACTAGATATTTTGAAAAAATTGACATTTGAAAATTATATTATTAAAATGACAAAAATAATAAATTTTTAGACATTAGTAAAATGACAATAGACAGGTTTAGCAAAAAAGATCTTTTAAAATTCTACGAAGAAATGCTGTTAATTCGCCGCTTTGAAGAAAAAGCCGGCCAGCTTTATGGCATGGGTTTAATTGGAGGATTCTGTCATCTTTATATTGGTCAAGAAGCCATATCTACTGGCATGAAATATAACATGAAGCCAAATGATAAGGTCATAACAACATATCGTGATCACGGCCACATGATTTCAGCAGGATCAGATCCAAAAAGAATCATGGCCGAGCTTCTAGGGCGTGCCGATGGCTGCTCTAAGGGTAAAGGTGGCTCAATGCATTTATTTGACCTAGAAAAACATTTTTATGGTGGACACGGAATAGTCGGTGCATCCGTTCCAATAGGAGCAGGCTTGGCATTCTCTGATCAATATCAGGGCAATAAAAATATTACACTTTGTTATTTTGGCGACGGAGCTGCTCATCAAGGGCAAGTTTACGAAACTTTCAATATGGCAAAATTATGGAATCTTCCTGTTTTATTTATTATTGAAAATAATCGCTATGCCATGGGAACATCTCAAGAAAGATCTTCTTCCACCAGTGAACTCTACAGGAGAGGAGAGGGCTTTAATATACCTGGCGTTGCTATTGATGGAATGGATATATTTAAAGTTATAGAAGAGGGGAAAAAAGCAATGGACCATGTTAGAAGCGGCAAAGGACCAATGTTAATAGAGCTAGATACCTATCGTTATCGTGGCCACTCAATGTCTGATCCAGCAACTTATCGAAGTAAAGACGAGGTAAACTTTATTAAAAATAATGTCGACCCTATTAAGAATTTTAAAAAACAAATAATTGACAGTAAAAAAATCACTGAAGATGAAACAAGAGAAATTGACAAAAATATTAAACAACAAATAAGCGAAATAGTTGAGTTTTCTAAAAATAGTCCAGAGCCTTGCGAAAGTGAACTAACAACAGATATTTATAATTAATTATGACTAAAAAAACAGTAAGGCAAGCTTTATGCGAAGCAATGGCCGAAGAAATGAGGCTTGATAAAAATGTTTTTGTAATAGGAGAAGAGGTTGCAGAATATAACGGTGCCTATAAAGTGACACAAGGATTATTGGATGAATTTGGCCCAAAAAGGGTAATAGATACACCAATCACAGAGCATGGCTTTACTGGAATTTCAGTTGGAGCAGCCATGACAGGCTTAAAGCCAATAGTTGAATTTATGACATTCAACTTTGCCATGCAGGCAATAGATCAAATTATCAATAGCGCAGCTAAAACTAACTACATGTCCGGAGGACAAGTTAAATGTCCTATTGTTTTTAGAGGACCAAATGGAGCAGCTGCAAGGGTTGGCGCGCAGCATTCTCAATGTTACGCCGCTTGGTATGGAGCGATACCAGGATTAAAAGTTATAGCTCCTTATAGTGCCGCAGACGCTAAAGGACTCCTTAAATCAGCCATTCAAGATCCAAATCCCATCATATTCCTAGAAAATGAAATTACTTACGGTCTAGAATTTGACGAAGATTATTCAGAAAATCATTTAGTAGAAATAGGAAAAGCAAAAATAGTTAGAGAAGGAACAGATGTTACTATAGTAACATTTTCTTTAATGGTAAAATATGCACTTGAAGCAGCACAAGAGCTTTCAAAACAAGGAATAGAAGCAGAAATTATAGATTTAAGAACAATAAGGCCAATTGACAAAGAAACAATCATTAATTCCGTTAAAAAGACTAATCGCTGCATAACTGCAGAAGAAGGATTTCCTTTTGCCAGTATAGGCAGCGAAATTTCTAGCATACTAATGGAAGAGGCATTCGATTACCTAGATGCTCCAGTAAAAAGATTGGCAGCAGTAGACACTCCGCTTCCTTATGCTGCAAATCTTGAAAAATTAGCATTACCAAAAGCAAATAATATAATAAAAGCGGCCCTGGAAGTTTGCTATAAAAACATCGCATCCAATAAAGCCTAAGCTCCACAGCAATGCCAAGGCCTATCTTTAATGAATGACGTAATAAAATAATTTTTAGCATAACCATCAATTAGAAGCACATTAATATGCAAAATATTCTAGAAAAATTAGGCATAAATCGAAAATCCTTTACTGTTATTTTTATTTGCCTGTCTATTGTTGTTTATTTTATTATATATTCAATATTTGGCAATAGAGGAATTTTAGATTATTTTCACCTAAAGCAACAATTGGAAGAAAAGAGTCTTGAGTCTAAACAACTATCCACCCAGATACAAAATAAGGAAAATCGAGTCAAGAGAATGCAAGACAACTCGCTGGATCTTGATTTACTTGATGAGGAAGCAAGAAAAAATATTGGCCAAGCCAAGAAAAATGAAATTATTATTTATGATACCAATTCCCAACTTTAATGAATGATGCAAAGTTTGAGGAGCCTTTCTTTAAAACTGATTAAAAAATTTATAACTACATGAAATTTGCCCAGAATTTTCCTGAAAATCTAAAATCCCAAATAAATATATCGCAAATAGTCTCCAAAAGAGTTATTCTTAAGAAAAAAGGCTCTTCTTATAGTGGATTATGCCCTTTTCACAATGAAAAAACCCCTTCTTTTACGGTAAGTGATGAAAAGGGTTTTTATCACTGCTTTGGCTGCGGCGCCCACGGCGATATTATCAGCTTTACCATGAATGTAGACGGGCTGGATTTTAAAGAATCAGTAATCAAGCTAGCCAATGATCATAATATAGCCATACCAATCATACAAAAAGAGTATCAAGAGCAAGAAAATGAGCAAGAAAAACAACTAAAAAGACAATATTTATTACTAGAAACAATATGTAATTTCTTTGAAAAAAACTTACTTGATTATAATGGGCAAGAAGCCCTTAAATACATACAGCTCAGAGGCATTGATCAAAATTATATTAAAAAATTTAGACTTGGATTTGCTCCTGATGGCTATAATAATCTTCACCAATATTTAACAAAAGCAGGCTTTACGCAAAAAGAGCTTTTAGCTTCAGGCGCAATTGGTAAAAATCAAAATGGTAAATTATATGACAAATTTAGAAATAGAGTAATTTTTCCAATCTCGTCTTATAAAAATAAAATTATTGCTTTTGGCGGCAGGTCTCTAGGCGATTCTCAGCCAAAATATTTAAACTCCTCTGAAACATTATTATTCAAGAAAGGCTCGAATCTATATAATTATTCCCTGGCAAAAAATTCAATCTACAAAGAACATAATGCTATTATTGTTGAAGGATATATGGATGTAATAGCCTTAAGCAAAATAGAAATAAACAATGTTGTCGCCCCACTTGGAACGGCACTCACAAAAGAACAAATACAAGTTTTATTTAGAACCACCAATGAGATAATTCTTTTTTTAGATGGTGATTTAGCTGGTCTAAACGCCATGAATAAAACCATAGATATAGCATTACCTTTGATTAATCCCAACAAAATACTCAAATTCGCCCTATTGCCAACAGGATTAGATCCAGATGATTTTATTAAACAGCATGGCAAAAGCGCATGTCAAAAACTACTAAGTGAAGCAAAGCCATTGTCAGAAACATTATTTGATTTTGAGGCCAAAAAAATTGGCATATTTGATATAAAAAATAAAATAAGCCCTGAAAAGAAAGCAAAATTAGAAGAAACATTATTAGGAAGAATAGAATCAATAACAGACCTTAAAAGCAAAAAATATTTTTCTCAATATTATCGAGACATCTTATTTCAATTAGGCAGAAATAACAAAAAAATAGCACACTCAAATATAAAGGTCAGCAAATTAGAAAATACGTCCATTAATCATTTATTACTTTACGCCAAAGGCATTGTGGCATTATTGATACAAGACCCGAAACTTATTGACTATCAAGATAATTATTGTAATATTAGGCAGATTGAATTTGAAGATGAGGCTTTATCCATGACAAAAGAGGATATTATTGCTTTTTTTGATAAAAATAACAATTGCAACAGCACAGAGCTGCTGGAGGCAACAATAAAAGATACTAGCTTATATAATGAAATTAAAAACAAAATCCTATTAACCAAAAACAACAATATCAACAATCAAATAAAAATAAAAATTCTTGCTTTAAAATATTATCATCATCAAATTTGTAAACAATATCAAGAAATTATAATCAAAATGGATGATTACACTAGCTCCTCTTCAATAAAAGAAGGGCAGCAAAAAGAAATATTTAACCACAAAACACAAATAGAAAAAGAAATAGCGGAATTAGAAAATAATTTAACATAAATTTACTAAAAAATGACAAAAACTAAAAAAATCAATAATAAGAGTGCTGAAGAAAAAGTAGCAAACAGCAAAAAGAAGGAATCAAAAAAATCAATGGGTAAATTTGTTGATAAAATGTCCGATAACAACAAAGAAAAAAAGACTAAAAAAACAGATCTCGAACAGCATAGCATTGCTACAAGCCTTAAAAAACTATTAGCACTTGGAAAATCACAGGATTTTCTAACCTATGATCAAATCAATCAATATATCGATTCCAGCTCTATTGAGCCAGAAAGATTAGAAAAAATATTTGATATTTTTACTGAATTTAAAATTAAAATAGTTGAAAAAGAAGAAGACATCGAAAAACTTACAGGAACAAGCGGAGCAACTGAAGAAAAACTTCTAAAGAAAAATGAAGATTCCGTTAAAACTTATCTTAAATCAATGAGCAATGTCCAGCTTCTTTCAAAAGAAAAAGAAGTTGAAATAGCAATTAGAATCGAAAAAGGTCGTAATAAAACCATTCGCGCTTTATATGAAAGCCCTATGGTAATGCGTTATTTTATAGATTGGTACAATGGTCTTGCCAATGGCACCATCTTACTAAGAGACATCATAAGAATCGACGAAACCTATAATTCTGAATTAGAAGAAATATTAAAGAATGATAATAGCAGCACAGAAGAAGAAATTTCTTCATTAGAAGACGAGCTCAGCTCACTTGAGGATAGTGAAGATAACGATTTTGATGAATCTGAAGCCGAAGAATTTGAAGATGGAGTCGTATCTTTTGTTTCCATGGAAAGAATACTTATGCCAAAAATGCTAGAAGCATTTAGAAAAATCTCCATGGCATGCCAAGAGATTCTTAATAAAATTGACAAAACAGGACTAACAAAACTTACCGATAATCAAGAATTCCAAAAATTACAAGAAGGCTTTAATGATTTGGCAAAAGAAGTAAGCTTTAATGATTCTTTAATAAAAGGCTTAGTGGATCAACTGCATGAAATACATCAAAATATAACAGAATCAGAAATAACCCTTCTTAAATTGTCAAAAACATATGATGTACCTAAAAAAGATTTTCTTGCAAACTACAAAGGCATAGAAAATGGCAATAAGTGGCTCAAACATATTGCAACAATAAAAGATTCAAAATGGCAAAAATTCTATAAAGAAAACAAAAAAAGAATCGCAGAAATTCAAGAAGAAATATTAAAAATGGTCAAAATAACTGGCCTAACTTTAACAGAATTTAAAAATCTTGTTAATTTTGTTAAAAAAAGCCAAGACGAAGAATCTAAAGCCAAAAAAGAAATGATAGAGGCCAATTTAAGGCTTGTTGTTTCTATCGCTAAAAAATACACCAATAGAGGCTTACAATTTTTAGATCTAATTCAAGAAGGAAATATTGGCCTAATGCGGGCTGTTGATAAATTTGAATATAAAAGAGGCTATAAATTCTCAACCTATGCCACATGGTGGATAAGACAAGCAATAACAAGGTCAATTGCCGATCAATCCAGAACTATTAGAATACCAATACATATGGTAGAAACTATAAATAAAATAGTTAAAACCTCTAGACAACTAACGCAAGAATTAGGTAGAACTCCAGATGCTCAAGAAATTGCCGATAAATTACTTATGCCAGTTGAAAAAATTAGAAAAGTTCTAAGAACATCAAAAGATCCTGTCAGCCTAGAATCCTCAGTTTCAGGAGATGATGAAGATAGCATCTTGGGAGATTTTATTGAGGATAAAACTGCCGTTTCACCAACAAATGCAACTATCTATTCAGAATTAAAAGAAATTACAACGCAAATGCTCTCATCTCTAACTCCTAGGGAAGAAAGGGTTCTTAGGATGCGCTTTGGAATTGGCATGGCAACGGACCACACCCTAGAAGAGGTCGGCAAACAATTCTCTGTCACCAGGGAAAGAATCAGGCAAATAGAAGCAAAAGCCTTAAGAAAATTACAACACCCTAAAAGATCAAGAGCCCTTAAAACATTTTTGAAAGACTAATTTATGGATCCTGCATCAGATTTTTTACACAAAATAACATTACGAGGTTATTTTAATCAATGCACGCACGAAGAAGAATTAGATAAAATTTTGCAAAATAAGAAAATATCTGCCTATATAGGCTTTGATTGCACAGCAGAATCACTACATATCGGCAGCCTAATTCAAATTATGATTTTACGCTATTTACAAAAATCTGGACATAGACCAATAATATTACTTGGACAAGGAACCACTAAAATTGGCGACCCTTCCGGCAAAGACGAATCCAGAAAAATACTAGATGAAGAACGGATCAATTCGAACATGCTAGGAATTAAAAAAACCCTAGAAAAATTTGACCTGTCAAAAGAAAATCCAAATCTACCCTCATTTGAATTTGTTAATAATAATGACTGGCTGAAAGATTTAAACTATATAGAATTCTTGCAAGAATTTGGTCGTCACTTTTCTATTAACCGGATGTTAACCTTTGACTCGGTCAAATTAAGACTAGATAGACAGCAATCTCTTAGTTTTCTAGAATTTAATTATATGATCTTGCAAGCCTATGATTTTTATAAATTAAATAATAGTCATAATTGTATTTTACAAATTGGCGGATCAGATCAATGGGGAAATATTGTTAATGGTGTTGAGCTAACCAGAAGACTTAACAGTGCAACATCTAGCAAAAAAGACAATGTTTATGGGTTAACTAGCCCTCTTTTAACCACCAAAGATGGTAAGAAAATGGGAAAAACAGCAAATGGCGCTATTTGGCTTGACGCCAAAATGCTTGAACCATTTGAATATTTTCAATATTTTAGAAATATAGACGATAAAGAGGCGACAAGATTCTTAAAATTATTCACAGAATTTTCAACAGAAGAAATAAGAAGTATAGAAGCCAAGGATATCAATGAGCAGAAAAAAATATTAGCATTTGAGGCAACAAAAATATGCCATGGAATAAAAGCAGCGACAGAAGCAGCAAAAAAGGCCGAAGAAATATTTAGCAATCAAGATAACATCGACAATCTTCCCCTAATTAGCCTGATATTTAATCAAGAAGAAATAATTCAAGGCAAAATGCTAACCTCAATCCTAAAAGAAGAAAATCTTTGTTCTTCCTTAGGTGAGGCAAGAAGGCTAATTAAGGGCGGAGGCATAAAAATAGATGATCATAAAATAAATGAAGAAGCCTATTTGGTAAAAATCAACAAAGATCAAACGCACTTAAAATTAAGTCTTGGGAAAAAGAAATTTTTTAAAATAACTATTAATAATTAATATATGTCCAAATATTTTATCACAGCCATAGGAAATGCCATAATAGACGTTTTAACATTTGCTCCAGACGATTTTCTTAGCGACAATAATCTCAATAAAGGATCAATGACCCTAATTGATAAAAGCTATATAGGAACATTATCAAAGCTTAAATATGAAAAAATCTGCTCCGGAGGATCCGTAGCTAACACAGTAGTTAATATGTCAAATTTTGGCATTAATAATGCTTTTATTGGCAATGTTGGCTCCGGAAATTATGGCGATATTTTTCATGAAGATCTAGATAAGAATGGTGTGGATTTTTTTTGTAAAAATAAAACAAAATTCGGCTCAACTGCACGCTCTTTTATTATAATATCTCCAGACGCTCAAAGAACAATGTGTACCTACCTTGGAACTGCATCACAAATAGAAAATCAAATTGACGAAGAGGCAATAATTAATAGCGAAATCTTATATATAGAAGGATATATTTGGAGTGAAGAGCCGGCTATAACAGCCCTAAAACATGCCATAAAAATTGCAAAAGATAATAATGTTAAATTTGCCCTCAGTCTATCAGATTCATTTTGGGTTAATAACCATAAAGAAGATTTTCTAAATTTAGCACAAGAGGCCGACATAATATTTTCCAACGCAGAGGAAATAAAAGCCCTAACATCAAGTAAAGAGCTTAATCATAACGAAATTAAGAAAATTGCCCCAAATAATCAAAATTTAATTATAGCCATCACAAGATCAGAAAATGGAGTCACAATATTTGATTCCAAAAATCAAGAATTTTATGATGTAAAAGCCAGCGATGTTAAAAAAGTTATAGATACAACTGGCGCTGGAGATGCCTTTGCCGCAGGATTCCTATATGGCACAAAAAACAATTTTAACATTACCGACTGCGCTAAAGCTGGTAATATATTTGCATCTAAAGCCATTCAAAAAGTTGGAGGCAGATTTGACGAACAGGATATTAAAAATATTAATGATTCTCTAAAGCTAGAAATTAATGTGGAATAAAAGTAAATTAGAAGAAGCTCTTGGCAAAAATATTCTTCAAATTAAAGTTAGCTCAACAACAGAAATCTCGCAAATAAATATTGATAGCCGCCACCAATCCACATCTTCCCTATTTATTGCCATTAAAGGCGAAAATGACGATGGCCACAAATATCTAGATCAAGCCTTTCAAAATGGCGCAAAAATAGCAATCATTGAAGAAGCCCCAAAAAACATAGCAAAAAATCATCAAATAATTCAAGTTAAAGACAGCAATAAAGCCCTAATTGACCTAGCAAAATATAATAGAAGAAAATTCAAAGGAAAAATCATAGGAATCACTGGCAGCGTTGGCAAAACTAGCGCCAAAGAAATGCTAAAAACCATCTTGGGCAAAAAGAAGAAAGTCTTTGCCAATAAGGGCAATCTTAATAATCACATTGGAATGCCTTTAAGTCTTGCCAATTTATCTCAGGATTATGATTATTGCATCTTAGAAATGGGCATGAATCACTTGGGAGAAATAGAATTTCTTTCTAAAATAGCTCAACCAAATATTAGCATAATATCAAATATTGCAGCCGCCCATATCGGAAATTTTGAGAATGAACAAGAAATTGCTCAGGCAAAATCAGAAATATTCCTAGGCGCACCTAAAAATAGTCACACAATTCTTAACAAGGATAACATTTACTATGATTTTCTTGAAAAACAAGCTCTAAAATCAGGAATACATCAAGAAAATATCATAAATTTTAGCGAAAATAATAAAAGCAATGTTAAATTAGCATCTTTTACCCATATTAATGAAGAAGACTCAGAAATTAACGTTAATATTAACGCCCAAAAAATTAGCTATAATCTTAACAGTATAAATAAATCAGCAATAATCAATTCCACCATAATATTAGCCACCTTACTCGCTTTAAAAGAAGATATTGGTCAATATTTACCTGCCTTTCAAGAAGTTCAACCGGTCAAAGGTCGTGGAAATATTATCAAAACAAATAATAATATAACAATTATAGATGATAGCTATAATGCCAATTTAGCATCAGTAACTGCCGGCCTACAATTTCTTTCTGAGCTAAAGAAACAACATAATAATTCACGCTCAATAGCAATTATTGGTGACATGCTCGAGCTTGGGGGGGAGTCAGAAAATCAACATAAATTAATAGCAAAATATATCCAAGAATTTGCCATAGACAAAGTAATACTAGCTGGAGAGCTAACAAAGCACACTGCCTCAGAATTAAAAACAGATAAGATATTAGGTCAATTTAAAAATTCTCAAGATTTAGCAAAAAATATCAATTCCCTGATCAAAGAAAATGATATATTGCTCATCAAAGGATCTCGTAGTATGAGAATGGAACTTGTAATAAATAATTTAATCAAAATAAATAATAATGCTTAATAATTTATTTAATAATACCTTTATAAATTCTCAAAATCTAATATTTTTTATCATAAAAAATAGCCTAATCGCCCTAACTTCTTTTATTGTTTGCTATATTGGCATGAAATTATTCCTAAACATAATTAATAAGAAAAATATTTGCCGCCAACCAATTAGGTCATCAGGGCCAGAAAGTCACATAAAGGAAAAAAAGAACACTCCAACTATGGGTGGTTTAATCATAATAATATCAACATTTTTAACAGCAATTTTATGGCTAGATATTAGTAATATACATATCATAACTTGTTTATTTGTCTTTTTATCCTTTTCCTTAATTGGCTTTATTGACGACCTAATAAAAGTACGGGGTGGCAATACCAACGGCTTCAAAGGTAGCATTAAAATAATATTACAATTTCTGATTGTTAGCATAGCTATACTTTTTCTACAAAGCCAAGACCCATTATATTTAAATAGCCTCATTTTGATACCATTTAGCAATTATCAAATAGATATAGGCATATTATATATCCTGTTCCTCATGATTATTATTGTTGGCAGCGCCAATTCAGTCAATTTAACTGATGGCCTTGATGGCCTTGTTGCTGTTCCTGTAATAATAACCCTAATTTCATTTATTATAATATCCTACATAGTAAAAACTCCAAATCTTGCCTTATATTTTCAATCCCACTTTATTTCAGGGGCAAATAATATAGCATTTATCTGCTCCATTCTCATTGGCTCAACATTAGGATTTTTAAAATATAATCTAAAGCCAGCAAAAATATTTATGGGAGACGTTGGCAGCCTTGGCATTGGAGCTCTTATTGGCATTATCGCGGTAATTCTAAAAATTGAATTGATATTTTTTATTATTGCTTTACTATTTGTAATAGAGGCTCTTTCTGTAATATTGCAAGTTGCTTCTTTTAAATTAAGAAAAAAAAGAATATTCTTAATGGCCCCTATCCATCATCATTTTGAGAAAAAAGGCCTAAAAGAGCAAGAGGTTGTTAGAATATTCTGGCTTGCCGCCTTAATTTTTGCAATAATTGGCTTATTAGGATTTACTATTTAAATAAAATATGAAAAAAGAAAGAATTTATTTATACGATTCCACCCTAAGAGACGGGGCTCAAACTAGCGCCATAAATTTTAGCACCAAAGACAAAAATGACATAGCAAAAGCAATAGATGATCTTGGAATTGATTATATAGAAGGCGGTTGGCCAGGAGCTAATCCAACCGATGATTCTTTTTTTGGCAATTTACCAAAATTAAATAAATCACAATTCTCAGCCTTTGGCATGACAAAAAGACTAGGAAATGTAGCCAAAAACGATCCGGGTTTAAATTCACTAATCAAAAGTGGCACAAAATCAATTTGCATAGTTGGAAAAAGTTGGAAATTTCACCTAATTAACGCCCTCAATATTTCAGAAGAAGAAAATTACGATCTAATTGCCGATTCTATCAAATATTTAGTTAGCCAGAAAAAAGAAGCCTTATTTGACGCTGAGCATTTCTTTGATGGCTATAAAGACGATCCAGAATTTGCTTTAAAATGCATTAAGGCTGCCTATGATAATGGTGCGCGCTGGGTGGTTTTATGCGATACTAACGGCGGCACTTTACCAAGCGAAATAAAGCAAATAGTAACAGAGATAACAAAACATATTCCAGGAAAAAATATTAGCATTCATTGTCACAATGATACCGGCAATGCAGTTGCCAACTCTATTGCTGCAATTGAAGCTGGAGCCAGACAAATACAGGGCACCATCAATGGCCTTGGCGAAAGATGCGGCAACGCCAATTTGATATCATTAATCCCAACATTAATGTTAAAAATGAATTATGATGTCGGAATAGACAAGTCTCACCTAAAGAATCTAGTTAAAACATCTCGCTTTTTAGATAGCGTTATAACTAAAGATCCTAATAAATTTGCGCCTTATGTTGGCGAATTTGCCTTTGCTCACAAAGGAGGTCTTCATGTTTCTGCCGTTGCTAAAAATACCAAATCATATGAACATATAGAGCCAGAAATAATAGGAAATAAAAGAAAAATCATGATTTCCAATCAATCCGGCAGATCAAATATCATCGACAGATTAAAAGCTATCGGCCTCAAAGAAAAAGACGACATTAAATATAATCAAATTTCCGAATTAGTTAATGAGGTAAAAGACCTTGAATCTCAAGGCTATGCTTATGATGAAGCAGATGCCAGTTTTGAAATATTAGCCAAAAGAAAATTAAGCATTATACCAAATTTCTTTGAATTAATTAATTTTAGAGTTCTAAATGAACGCAGATTCAACTCCAAAGGCAGTTTAATTAATATTTCCGAAGCAACAGTAAAAGTAAAAATAAAAGATAAAGAAATATTACGAGTTAGCGAAGGAAATGGACCTGTCAACGCACTGGACAGCGCCCTAAGAGAAGCACTTCAAAAACATTACCCAATATTAAACGATATAAGACTAACTGATTACAAAGTAAGAATCCTGACCCCATCCCAAGCAACACAAGCCATTACCAGAGTTCAAATCGAATCTCAAGACAATCAAGGCAATAAATGGACCACGATAGGAGTCAGTGAAAATATCCTAGACGCATCCTATGAAGCATTACATGATAGCATTACCTATAAATTAATGAAGATCTAAAGACAGATTCTGGTATAGCTGTATTAAAACGATATGCATTGCACGAAGAATTCTTAAAATCAGACTTAACATTAAAACATAACACTAAATCCCAACTTTAGTTTTTATTTTTAAAGTTAATAAATTCATATAAATACTCCACAAAAAATTATCAAAACTCATATAAAATGCAATTACTTTAAGAATAATACCATTTCCATAAATTAACTTCTTTCTTAACCACAGATACTGATCACTTTCTCGCGACTTAAATTCTTAATAAAGTTACAAACATCATCCTCTATATCTTTTAAACTATCAAAAACCTTGTT
>CAJQHT010000028.1 GCA_905478245.1 uncultured Rickettsiales bacterium
GGGGTAGGTAATTTAATTTGTAGAGAGGGAGAGGTTTCTGTAAGGGAGTCTAATAATTTAAATGGAGATCGTAATGGAGAAGTAAATTGCGTTACTGAATTAGAACAGGCAGATCCAAATTTTTGTACATGCACTAATTTTGAAGGTACGGTACTGGATGATGATATTTACATCATTAGCTTAGATGAATTAAAAAAAGATGAATCTGTAAAAGAGCCAGATGATCAAGAAATTACCAAATATACAGGTGGCCTTGGACTAAAAATTGCATTATTTGGAGCTGATGGCTTAACGGTGCCACAAAGAGCTTATGATTTAAATTGTAATTTGCAGCATGGTGATGAGTGTGAGGCTGATTTGTTGGATGGTTTTGGTAATTTGTCGGATGATTCCGGTAGGGTATATGGTAAATATTGTGATTCGCATTATAGTTCTTATGATCATTTCAAGACTAGATTGAACAATAGAAAAACTAATAAAGATGATGAATTGAATATAAAATGTATATATAGAAGCCCTAATGATGAAATATTCTTAAAAAATGATAGAGAATATCATGAGGCCAGAGAGCAAATTAAACTAAAAATAGAGGATTCAGAATATTCCGATAATGATGGCTATTATAAAGTAGAATTTGTAGCGGGAGTTATGGTTATGGGAGAAACTGGTCTATTAGAGGATTTGGTAGGAATTATAGAAAAATATTTAGTAGGAGACCCCTCTGTTAGTGATACGTCAATTTATAGTGACGATGTTAATTATGATAATAGTGATTATTATGGTGGCGGAAAAGGTGTTTTGGAATATTTTTATAATATATTAGTTAAGGATTCTATTTTTAGAGATATCTTGCAGATTAGTTTGATTTTATATATTACATTTTTTGGCATTAGTATTTTGACAGGAGCCATAAAAATAGAAAAAAAAGAATTGATGGATAGAATCGTTACAATAGCATTTGTAATGTTTTTTGCCGATAGTAATAGTTGGTATTGGTATGATAAAATTATTGTATCATTCTTTAATGACGGCATGGATAGTTTGATTATTATGTTTATGAGTATTATAGCTGACATTGGAATTGCAGATGGAACTACTTTGGGCATTATAGCTCAAGAAGGCATAAAAGAAGGAACTACTCAGGCTACCTCTTACGCTAGCAGATTTGCCTATATCGATGTATTAATTAAAAGTTTATTTGAAGTTAAAACTCATACCAAGATTTGGTCTTTACTGTTTTCGGAGTCTTTGGCAATTATTTATATTCCGCTAATTTATTGTTTAATTTTTTATTTTTGTTATGTGATGGTTTTAGTGGCTGCATTTTATGTTACTGCATTATTGAAACTTATATTTGCCCTGGCAATTGGACCTATTTTTATTTTATTTCTTTTATTTAAAGAAACTAAGGATAATTTTAAAAAATGGGTATCATTTTTAGCGGGAAGAAGCTTAGAGATATTAATAATATTTATTGTTACCTATGTTTGCGTTTTAATGATTCATGAAAATTTTACAGAATTATTTTGGTATAAAACTTGCGCAGAGACATTTAAGCTATTTTTCTTTATTAACTTTGATGTGCAGGTTGCTCAGGATAATAAATCTGATACGGAATGGTTTTCATTAATTTTAGAAACAGGTGCAATATTATTTTTACTGCAAATGCTACTTAATCAATTAGGAAATGTTATTGCCGATCTAATTGATATTAGTGGAATGATAACTCCTGTTGGCTCTGCTACTACCGGAAGTGGGGGTTTATATGGTAATCTTAGTGCGCTTGCTAGCTCTGGAGCGAAGAGTCTTCGCTCTAATGCCTCTGATTTAGTTTCAGCAGTAGGGGAGAGAGCAGCTAGAGCCTCTGGTCTTAAAAAAAGTTTGGCTAGTAGCAGCTTATTTCATGCAGTTGGTTCTAGAGATGATAGTGTAATTAATAAAGCAAGAGATAAGGGTTTAAAGCAAAACTTAACAGGAAAGAAGTTAGATACATTTATGAGAAAAGAACTGGGTGCTTCAGGGATGGATAAAGTTAAAGATAGGTACCATCATCGTTTTGTTACAGAGCCTTTACAGCAACAAGCTAAAAAGAAAGCAAAAGAACTAAGAGGTAAAGGTTTATTTGGCAGAGAATTGCAGAAACAATTAAAAAAAGATTTAGAATCTTGGTCTGATAAAAATCTTGTTATTGGAAAAGATGGGACAAAGGCAGATATAGAAAAAGCTCTTGGGAGCAATAAATCTGGAGGTATTAAACATATGCTGCAACAATCAATGTCATCTGCAATAAATCCTGTGTTGGAGTATGCTAAATTCTCCTCTAATATAGTTGGTGCAAAAGAAATGGAGGGGCGCATAGATAACATGATGAGTGGTGTTGATAATAAATTGAATTCGAATAAGATTGACCATTTGTCAATTAATGACGCTGCCAAGAAATTTGCAAATCATCCTGATAAGCAAAATGAATATATTAAACATTTAAAAAGAGCTGGCAAACAGGATGAAGTGGATAAGTTTATTCGAAAAGCTGATTGGCAAGCAAAAGAAAATAGAGCTACACCAAAAAAAGGATATATTAATAGAAAATTAGGAAAATATAGTTGGAATGAAGAGAAAAATTTTGCAGATCGTTTTGAGTTTCTTAGTAAAAAAGTTGATGAAAAAACAAGAAATCAATATTTTAACGAAAGAGACAATGTCAAAGATAATTATGATAATATAATAAAAAACAGATTAAATGAGATCCGTGATGATCTTAATGAGGAATTAATTGCAGAAGGTTATAGAGAAGGTCTGGATGGTAAAAAACTAATGCCAGCAGGAGGCTTATATAAATCAAAAAAAGATATATTGGAGAAATATCAAGATCAGGTTGATAAGCTTAAAGGTAGAATAGGTGAAGGAGGAGGAATAGAATCCATGGAAAAAGAAGAGGATAAAAATAAAAAGAAAATGTCAGATGAGATAAATCGTGATATAGTTGCTGCTGATGGAGCTCGAGAAGAATTGGAAAACTTTAAAGAGGCAATAAGATTGGATGATGATAAGGCGCAAAAAGATTTCATTGACAAGATGGAGATACTTAAATCAGATCACTTAATATCAGAAGAAGCAGCGGCAGCAAAAGAAGCGGAAGAAGCGGCAGCAAAAGAAGAGCGGAAACGGGTTAAGGCGAATAGAATTCTAGCAGAGATAAATGGTTTGAATAGTCAAATTAACGCCTTACAATCCAAGATCAGAAATAGTAACGATTCTGATGAACAAGTAAATTTCCAAGGGCAAATTACTGCTTTACAGGCTAAAATTGACACGGCAACGAGTAAGCTAAATGATTAAATTCGTCATCTTTTTAGTTAAAATTGATAAAAAGCCTCGTACAATATGAACATATTGCAACTCGTTTTTTACCAATTTTATCATAAAAATATTTAGAATTTAATTCATTTATAAGTTAAAATGGTATTATACCAATTCCCATCTTTAAAATGGGTTAAAATAATAAATAATCTAACTTTATATTTTTTGATTAAAATCATAAAAAGCCTCGCGAAATATGAACATACTGACAACTCTCTTTTATAATTTTTATCTAAAAACACTTAGTGATATTTATTAGAGATGGGTTCCGCTATTCAATTATTTATTAAAGATAAGTTGATATACCGGCAATAGATTTAATTTTAGTTAGCTTTAGTTGCTTAATATTTTTATGATTAATTCCTCCAAGTGCTACTATGTCTGCTTGTTTGTTTTGTAAATATATTTGAGATAATTTTTTAATACCAATTATTTTACAATTTGGATGGGATGTGGTTTGAAAAATTGGTGATATAAATTGAATATCAATTGATAGTTTTCTGGCTTTTTTTAGCGATTTTTCGTCATGACAAGAGCAGCTTAATATTGATCTAGGGTTATTTTTTTTATAATTAAGATATTTAAACCAAGATGCATCATTATCAGAAAAATGGACGCCATTTGCTCCTGATTCCTTAGCTAGCCTAACATTTTTTCCTATTAATATATTTAATTTCCTTTTTTTTGTTATATTAATAATTTTATTGACTAAAACTAATCTTTCTTGATAAGAGAGATCATATTCTCTAAATATTATGGTTGTATTTTTGGGTAAGTTGGTAATAATATGTAAAATATTATCAAATCTCTTTCTGTCTGTAAAAAAGAAAAGAGCTGATTTCTGATTATTTTTACAATAATTTGATATATTAAAATTATTTAGAATATTATCCATGTCCAATAAAATATCTCAAAATCTTGAGCAGATTAATAATAATATAGTTAAATTTTCAGAAAAATATAACAGAAATCCAAAAAATATTACATTGATAGCGGTTTGTAAGACTATATTACAGAGTAAAATAGAAGATGCAATAAAATCTGGATGTTATAATTTTGGTGAAAATAGAGTAGAAGAGGCTTGCGAGAAATGGATATATTTAAAAAATAAATATCCAGAAACAAAATTGCATTTAATAGGGCATTTGCAAAGTAAAAAAGTAAAAAAAGCAATTAATATTTTTGATTATATTCACAGTCTTGATAGTATTAAATTGGCAGAAATTATCAAAAATGAAATGGATAAACAAAATAAATATCCAAAAATATTTCTTCAAGTAAATATAGCAAATGAATCGACAAAAACAGGTATAAATATAGATGAGATTGATGAATTTATTAATATTATACAAAATAAGATTGGTGTTGCTGTATTTGGCTTGATGTGCCTTCCTCCTTTAAGTGAAGAATCTAGTCCTTATTTTGCTTTACTCGCCAATATTGCTAAAAAACATAATATTCAAAATCTATCTATGGGAATGAGTGCTGACTATGAATCAGCAATTGCCACGAACTCAAATTACGTTCGTATTGGTACTGCTATTTTTGCTGAGATTTGACATATGTTGCAATTTATTGTATAATGGTAAAAGAGGTATTTTTTTACAAGTAATATTAATATTCATTAAAAATGAATTTGATATAATATATAGATTGAGGAGTGATATGTTGAATAGAATATTGATGGTTTTTATATTATTTACTTTTGTTTCTTGTCATAGCTACAGTACCAAATTAAATGAGATGGAAA
>CAJQHT010000029.1 GCA_905478245.1 uncultured Rickettsiales bacterium
CAAATAATTTTCCAAATAGGCCGAATACATGTTTGCATTTAGCTACAAAATATCAATTAAAACTTAAAGTAAAATTATTGAAAAAATTACTTGCATTTATTTGTGGTCCATACATGGGAATTGATATAATACCATTATTAGGTTATAATTATCTAAAATCAACCAAGAAGTTAATATGTATTATTTTGACACAGTATTATGTATCGTTTCTATACATAATGTATTATTTTGACAAAGTTATTTTATAAAGCCTTTTTATAAAAGCCTTAGAAAAACTATTGATTTTTATTTTCTATTATATTATTATCTCCCCCAAGATTTGATCACTATTAATACTAGATCTCAAAATTATTTTAAAGAGTCTGGCTTGATATTTATAAGTGTATCTAATTTAACAATATTCACAATCGTTTCTCGCTTGTTTAAAGAATTTATCTTTTGATCAGGCATAATTTTAATTTTTAATAATAAATAAAATGGAATTTGAAGTTTTAAAATATATAGGTGTTGGACTTACTTCTATTGGCATGGCTGGTGCCGCAATAGCAATTGGTAATATCTTTGGTTCTTTTTTCAATGCTATTGCCAGAAATCCTTCTGCAAGTGACAAAATTGAAAAATATATTTATATTGCTGTTGGTTTAGCGGAAGCAATGGGTATTTTTGCTGTTCTTTTAGCTTTCTTGATTTTATTTGGTTAAATAATGCCGCAATTTAATTTTGCAACATTTACAGGGCAAATATTCTGGCTTATTATCTGTTTTGGTATATTATATTACTGTATCAGCAGAATAATTATTCCCAGAATATTTTCCATAGTTGACGCTAGAAGACAAAGAATTAAAATTGATTCAGGTTTTGCTACGGCTTTACAGGAAAAAATAGATAAGACTTCTGACTTAGCTAAAAAAATGCGCAGTGAATCACATGACATCTATCAAAAATCCATTGCCGATATTTTAAATAAATGCGCTTCTGAAAAAGAAACGGCAATTAATAAAGCTAAAGAAGACATCAGTAAAATGTCTATAAATTCCAAGAAAAAAATAGCAGACCTAATCAATAATTCAAAATCTGAGTATAAATTAGCTTCTTTCAATGTGGCGGATTTAATAGTTAAATCTATTTTTGGTAAAAAATCAGAACTCGCCAATAAAATAGAAATATCTGAAATTAAATTAAAAAATTAGTTAAAATTCATCATGCTACACGATCCTAAATTTTGGTTAGCCATTTCATTTCTTATATTTATATCTTTAATTATTAAATATGTCGGCCCCCTTATTGTTAAAATGATTGATAATAAATCTAAGCAAATTGCTGATGATCTGGACAGGGCAGCGCAAATAAGACATGAAGCAGAAATATTACTTAAAAATGCACAGAAATATTACGATGACAGTGTTAAGCAATCTGAACAATTAATAAAAGATGCCTCTATTGAATCTGGGCAATTAATAGCTGACTGCAAAATAGCAATTGAAGATGAAATTAATAAAAAAATCAATGTCGCTAATGAGAGAATTAAAACTGAAGAAGATAGAGTTGTAAGAGACATAAAATCTAAGATTATTGAATCTGCGATTATTGCAATTGAAAACAATATAGAAAAAGTTGTAGATGATGAATCTCTAGAAAATGTTGCTAAAAATTCAATTAGTCAAATTAGCAGCAAATTGATGAATTAAATTAGGAATGAAATTTACTTTATCCTGGTTAAAAGATTATCTAGACACTAATGATGATCTGGGCAAAATAACCAATAAACTTACCGATATTGGTCTCGAAGTAGAATCTGTTGAAAACAACTCTGCAAATCTTGAAATATTCACTATTGCTAAAATCATAGAAACCAAACCTCATCCCGATGCAAATAATCTACAAATATGTCTAGTTGATGTAGGGCAAGATAAAAATTTACAAATTATTTGTGGCGCTAAAAATGCCAGATCTAATTTAAAAGTAATCTATGCCCCTATTGGATCGATTATTCCAACCAATAATATGAAGATTAAAAAGTCCAAAATTAGAAATATTGAAAGTTTTGGAATGTTATGTTCAGCTGCAGAGCTTGGCATAGGTAGTGATGAAGAAGGTATAGCTGAAATTGATAATAAATTTGAGATTGGAGCCAAGCTTACAGATATCTACAATCTCTCTCAGCCAGTTATTGATATAAACATTACTCCTAACAGAGGTGACTGTTTAGGTGTTTATGGCATAGCAAGAGATCTTGCCAGTGCCGGACTTGGAAAATTAAAGAGTTTAGACATCAAAGATCTTTCTGGCAATTTTGACTCCAAAATTAATGTTAAAATTAACAAAGATAGTCAAAATATATGTAATTATTTTTCTGGCTATTATATTAAAAACATCACCAATAAAGAATCACCTTCTTGGTTAAAAGAAAAATTAGAAGCTATCGGAGTTAATCCTATCAATGCTATTGTTGATATTACAAATTATACAATGTATTGCTTAAATCAACCTTTGCACGCCTATGATGCTGATAAAATTATTGGTGATATTGAGGTAAGAACAGCTAAATCTCAAGAAGAATTTACCTCCCTAAAAGATTTTAAATATAAATTAGATGGAGGCGAATTATTAATTTGTGATGATAAAGAAATTCTAGGTCTAGCTGGTATTATTGGAGGAAAATCAACTATGACATTAGATAATAGTAAAAATATTTTTCTAGAAGCAGCATTCTTTGAGGCAACAAATATCGCCAAAACTGGCAGAAAAAAGAATATTATTTCTGATTCCAGATATCGATTTGAAAGAAACATTGATTTAGCTGGAGTTAAAAAAGCTCTTAATTTTGCCGCTAATCTAATCTTAGAAATTTGCGGAGGGGAAATCAGTAAAATAATTCAAGCTGGAAGTGATGAATCTCAGAATCATGAAATTAACATCTCTGTAAATAAAATAAATAACGTCTTGAATAGTGATATTTCCATCAAAGAAATCACTGATATTTTAGAAAATTTAAAATTTGGAGTTAAGCCAATTAATAAGGATAATTTGCTAATTGGAATTCCTTCATTTAGATCAGATGTCAGAATAGAAGAAGATGTCATTGAAGAAATTATTAGAATTTATGGCTATAATAATATTATTTCAAAACCTATTAATACCCAAAAATATCAATTAACTAATTCTTCTACTGAAACTAATTTAAATAATCTTCGCCAAGAAATGTGCGACTTTGGATTAAGTGAAATTATTAGCTGGTCCTTTATTGATTCTAATTTAGCTCAATATTTTACCAAGATCAATCCTAATCTACTCATTTCTAATGCAATTAGTGAAGAAATGAATTATATGAGACCTTCACTATTAATAGGGCTACTTCAAACAATTAAAAAGAATCAATCTAGAGGATTTTTTGATCTCTCTTTATTTGAAATTGGTAGAATATTTAATGATATAGACATCAATAGTCAATTTAACGCTATCTCAGCTATTCGCATTGGTAAAAATAACCCAAGAAATCATTATAAATCTGATCGCAATTTTGATGTCATGGATATTAAAAGCGATGCAATCAATGCCCTTGAGATTCTTGGTGTTAATTTCAAGTCTGTTCAAATTACAACTTCTGATTTGCCAAATTTCTGGCACCCTTATAAATCATGCTCATTAAAATTAGGAAAAAATATTATTGGTTATTTTGGTGAAATACATCCTTTAATATCAAAGAAATTTTCTATCAAAAACAAGGTTAATGCTTTTGAGTTATTTATTGACAAATTACCTAAGAAGATTAATAAAATTAAGAAAAAACCATTCATAAAGTCCGATTTTCAAATAGTGAATCGTGATTTTGCCTTTATCGTTGATAAAGAAGTTAAAGTGAGCGATATTACCAAATTAACTAAATCGGTAAACCAAGAATTGATAAGTAAAGTTAGTATTTTTGATATTTATGAAGGAGAGAAGATTGACAAAGACAAAAAATCAATAGCGTTTAATGTTGAAATTACTCCAAAATTAGCCACTTTAGAATCAGCTGATATTGATGAAATTAGCAATAATATCATAAATATTATTTGCAATAAGCTAAAAGGAATTTTAAGGGATTCATAACATCAGCTCCTAACTTCAACAAATTGCAGTAAAGTTATTTAAAATGGGATTTTGGTATTACACCAAACTCTTACTTAGGAACTGAATAACATTATCCAGAGTCTCTTTTATATTTTTTAAGATTTTGATTTTATCTTCATCTGTTGCATCTTTTTGAGATTGCGCCTCTCCCAACATTTTTGCTAAAGAAAATGCCCCAATAGAAGCAGAAGATCCTTTAAAGGAATGGGAAGATAAATACCAGTCATTACTATGAGGATTTCCTATAGATTCCTCCATCTTTCTAACGTCATTTCCAGAACTTTCTATAAATGTTTTTAATAAATCCTGCTCAAATTCAACATCGCAATCAGTAATATTTCTAAGAAAATCCAAATCCACTGGATCCTTTAAATCTTGTGACACTATCATAATTTATAAATTTACGGTTAATATTTGCTGCATTATTTCAGCCTATTTTAATAGGTTTCTGTCTGGCTACCCCAACAATATCATATAGATTTTACTAAATCATGTATTTTACTTAACAATGTCTAATGCTGGATCATGGATTGTAACAAACTGTATTATTATAGAACATACTTCTCTTATTCCAAATCCTTTTCCTTAATAATTAGTATAGCTTTATTAATTCAATATCTTCTAGCTCAGCATCTCCCAGCTCAACAATCTCATCTCCGCAGAATAATAATAATGAAAGATCACCTTAAGAAATTACAGACATCCAATAGACTTATAAACAAAGCCTTCTTTCTCAACCTTATTAATATCTAGTAAATTTCTTAAATCTAGAATTAAAGGATTCTTAATTACAGTTTTAATTTTAGATAAATTAATTTTCTTAAATTGACTCCACTCAGTTGCAATTACAATAATATCAACATCTTTACAGGCATCTAGATAATTATCAAAATATAAAATGTTACTATTCTGAATCTCATTTCTACTATTTTCCATAGCTTCTGGATCATGCGCCTGAATTACGGCTCCGGCTCTAAGTAAACCTTTAGCTACTACAATTGCTGGGCTATAGCGTATGTCATCTGTATTGCCCTTAAAAGCCAGGCCTAAAAGAGCAATTTTTTTATTTTTAATATCACCATCAAATAAATCAATAATTCTTTGAACCATTTGTTCTTTTCTATCATTATTGGAATTTATAATACTGTTAATTATTGATAAATTAACATTGCAATCTTTAGCTATTTCATTTAATGCCAAAATATCTTTTGGAAAACAGGAACCTCCAAAGCCGGGACCAGGATTAAGAAATTGATCTCCAATTCTAGAATCAGAACCAATCCCCTTACTAACAGATTTTATATCTCCTCCAACCTGTTCGCATAAATCCGCCATTTCATTAATAAAAGCAATCTTGGTTGCTAAAAATGAATTTGCCGCATATTTTATAAGCTCACTACTAATAATATCTGTATAAATTATTAAATTTTGATTATTATTAAGAGACATTAAGGGGGCATAAATTTGCTGCATTATTTTCTTAGATCTATCATCTTCAAAACCAATTACAATACGATCAGGAGAGATAAAGTCAATAATAGCGCAGCCTTCTCGTAGAAACTCAGGATTTGATGCTATAGAAAATTCTAAATTATTATTTTCAGATTTAATAATTTGTTTGATTTTATGACCAGTTCCAACGGGAACGGTTGATTTTGTTACTATGACCTTATAAGAATTAGCATATTTTGCAATATCTTTGGCAACATTAAAAACAAAATCTAGATTAGCCTTACCAGTTTCCTCGTCCTGAGGAGTTCCAACAGCAATAAAAATAACATCACTATCTTTAATTGATTTTTCCAAAGAGGTTGTAAAAGAAATATTACCTCTTTTATTGATTTCCTTTAAATTATCTTTTAAGCCAGGTTCAAATATCGGTATTTCTCCATTATTTAATTTATCAATTTTGGATTTATCTTTATCAACACAAATAACTTCATGGCCAATTCTAGCAAAGCAAATTCCCGATACTAAACCAACATATCCCGTACCAATTACAGCTATTTTCATTATTTTGGTATATTTATTGTTATTTTCAAGCCTCCTATTGATGATTTACTAGCCTCAACCTTTCCACCATGAGATGATATTACGTCCAGAACAATTGAGAGGCCAAGGCCTGTGCCAATTTTATCGAGGTTTCTTGAATTGTCAATACGGTAAAATGGCTTGAAAATATTATTCAATTCACTCTTTTCAACTCCAGGACCGTTATCTTCAACAATTATTTGTAAATAATTATTTCTTAAATCGGCAGTTACGACAACTTTATCGCCATGCGAGAAACCATTATCTATTAAATTTCTAAGAGCCCTTTTTAAAGAATTCTTTTTCACTAATAATATTAGATCTTCTGGAATCTGAATTTCTTCAATAATATTTTTCTTAACACGACTATAATAATTAATATTTTTATATAAAAATTTATACATATTAACTTCTTGAGCTTTTTCTTTTTGCCCTCCTTTGGCAAATTCTAAATATTCACTAATCATTCTTTCCATATCAATAATATCAGATTGTAAATCTTTAATATGATCATTATTTGTCATTAATTCTAATTGTAGTTTCATTCTAGTTAATGGTGTTCTAAGATCATGAGATACTCCAGATAACATATCTGTTCTTTGCGATATTTGTCGAGATAACCTTTCCTTCATTTTAAGAAAGGATATACCAACGGATCTTATTTCATCTGATCCAGATGGCCTAAATTCAGGAGCTTCTTGACCTCTACCAAACTTTTCTGAAGCCAAGGCCAAGCCTTTAATAGATCTAACCTGATTTTTAAGAAAAACAATAGAGATAAACATGGTTAAAAAAGATGTAAATAAAAACCAAACAACAAATACAGTCTTGCTGGAATTAGTAATTCTACTCTTAAGAACATTAAAAGTAGCAATACCGCCACCACTAACAGCTATTTTAATAATTATTTTATTTTTATTGTTTTTATCTTTATAAAAGGCAAAGGGAGTAAGGCCAGATCTATTCATCTCGATTTTAAATCTATAAAAAGAATCAAAAATGCGCAAAATATTTATAACTCCAAACGCCATCGGTGGCTTATAATTCTTATCAGCTATTTTAGCAACATCAATTAAATTCTCATCTCTATTAAAAGAAAAGGATATGTCAACATTATTAGCAAATAGCTTGATATATTCCAAATCAATATTATTATTAATAGATTCATTAATAAATTTTATCTCACCCAGCAAACTGCGAGCCATATATTTACTATTTCTATCTATATGGGTATAGTAAAAAATATAGACAGCAATAATTTGCACTATTATCGTAGGAATAACAATAATAAGCAAGAATCTGCCAAATAGAGTTTTTGGTATAAATTTTTTAAGAAACATAATCATATTTTATGAAATTAATAATAAAATTGCTACAAATAATTATTTTATTATTATGTCTTAGTAAAAATTCATATTCCGCCTCATTATCACTAATTCGAGATTCCCAAATAGAAGATTTTCTAACTAATATTACCAACCCCTTAATAGCAGCAGCCAATCTTGAAAAACAAAATATTAAAATACATATAGTTAACAATCAGAATATCAATGCCTTTGTTACACAGGGGCAAAATATTTTCATAAATACAGGTTTAATTCTAAAATATAAAGATCCAAATATTTTAACTGGCGTTATTGCTCATGAAATTGGTCATATTTCAGGAGGACACCTAGCGCAAGGTTACGAAAATATAAGAAATGCTAATAATATTGCTATTTTAGGATACATCGCTGGAATTGCAGCAGCAATCACTTCTGATACCGATGCTGGCATGGCAATATTAATGGGAAGCAATCAGGTTACCCAAAGATTAGCTCTAAAATATAATAGATCACAAGAAGAAGCGGCAGATAGATTAGCCTTAAAATATTTAAAAGCAACTAATAATAGTCCGATTGGATTAATGACATTATTGCAATATTTTAAGAATGAAGAGACAGAATATATCAATTTAGTGGATGAATATTCTTTAACTCACCCCGTCAACACCAAAAGAATTAATTTTATTAAATCCAATCTTGATAAATTTCCAAAATATCAAAGAAATATTAAAGAATATGATGAAATACAATATATTATTGCAAAACTTATTGCCTTTTTAGAAAGTGGCAATAGGGGTTTAAAAATATTTACCTCAAATAGCCCTTATGATATTTATGGCAGATCTATTTCTTATTTTAAAAAAGGAAAAATAAAAAAATCACTTACGGAAATTGATAAATTGATTAATATTCAGCCAAATAATGGTTATTTTCACGAATTAAAAGGTCAAATTCAATTTGAAAGTGGATTCATTACAGAATCAATTAAATCTTATAAGAAATCCATTCAATTGTTACCAAATCCAATATTAGCCAGAATAGCTTTAAGTAGCGCTATTTTATCATTAAAACAAAATGATAGAGAATTAATAAATTTTGCTATAAATAATTTAAATGATTGTAAAATTAAAGAACCAGAGAATAGAAATATTTTGAAACAATTAGCGGGAGCCTATAATAAGATTAATCAAATTGGCAGATCTTATGTTATCTTATCAGAATTAAATTTATTCAAAAAGAAACATGAGAAGGCGAAGAAATTTGCCAAACTAGCTTTAGAAAAGCTAGAGAAAGATGATAACATCTTCATTTTAAGAGCCAATGATATAATTGAGATAATTAATACCAATTCTTAATCTTTAAAATTAAGTTAAAATAATAAATAATCTAACTTTATATTTTTTGATTAAAATCTACAAAAAGCCTCGTTAAAATATGTACATACTGACGACTCTTTTTTATAATTTTTATCTAAAAAATATTTTGCCTGTATCATTCATTAAAGAATGGGATTTGGTATAAAATTGAAAATGAATAAACCTGTAATCAAGCTGCAGATAGATGTTTATTAGTATCAAGTAAATCTTTTTTGATCTCACTATGACTACGCCCATTATTTAAGCCATCTTCTATTACGCCGACCAATCTTGAACCAACAACAATTCCGTCCGCTCCTGATTGCTTAATTTCCTGAACCTGATTTTTAGTTTTTATGCCAAAACCAATTACTACAGGAATATCAGTCATCTCTTTAATTTGAGTAATAAACTTTTTACTTTCTTGAAGTTGAGCTGATTTAGTACCAGTAATACCAGCAATGCATACAAAATAAATAAAGCCACTGGCTTTTTTAATAATTTGCTGCATTCTGCTAATATTAGTTGTTGGTGTTATTAATTTAATTAAATTGAATTTATGCTTTTTACAATAAGATAAAAGCTCATCATCCTCTTCTATTGGCAAGTCAACCACCAATAATCCATCAACACCCTTTCTTTTAGCATCTATAACAAATTCCTCTAAGCCATAATACAAAATAGAATTATAGTAACCCATAAGAATTATTGGGGTTTGAGCATTATTTTCTCGAAAATTTTTAACAATATTTAAAATAACCTTCAAGGTTGCACCGTTTTTAATAGCCCTCTTTCCAGCTTCTTCTATTACTGGACCGTCACCAGCAGGATCCAAGAAAGGTATACCTATCTCGATCAAATCAGTTCCATTTTTTGGTAATTGCTCTATAATTTTTTCAGACAGCTTTAAATCTGGGTCACCGCCTGTAACAAAGGAAATAAAAGCGGTTCTATTTTGTTTCTTTAAGTCATTAAATAAATTATCAATTCTATTTATCATTTAATTTTTACCCCCAAAGCATCCGCGACCGTAAAAATATCCTTATCACCCCTTCCTGATAAATTAACTATAATAATTTGATCTTTTTTCATTTCTCTAGCTTTCTTCATGGTATAATAAATACCGTGAGCAGATTCAAGGGCCGGAATAATACCTTCCATTTTTGATAAATCTTGAAATGCCTCCAAAGCCTGTTCATCAGTAACACCAACATAATTAACTCTATTAATTTCATGTAAATATGCATGTTCCGGACCTATTCCTGGGTAATCAAGACCAGCAGAAATTGAATGTGCATCTTTAATTTGACCATCATCATCTTGTAAAAAATAAGTATAATTACCATGTAAAACTGCCTCACTACCTTTTAAAATAGATGTTGCATGCTTACCGGAATCAACTCCCTTACCTGCAGCCTCTACGCCATACATCTCGACATTTTTATCATCAATAAATGGATAAAATAAGCCAATAGAATTGGATCCACCACCAATACAAGCAACTAAACAATCTGGCAATCTTCCTTCTGCTTTAATAATTTGCTCTTTAGCTTCAATACCAATAATTTTATGGAAATCTCGAACCATTTCTGGATATGGATGTGGACCAGCAACTGTTCCAAGTAAATAATAGCTATTATCAATATTTGCAGTCCAATCCCTCATTGCCTCATTAATGGCATTTTTTAAGCTAGCAGAACCAGTGGAAACTGAGCGAACTTCTGCACCAAGTAAATTCATACGAAATACATTGGGCTTTTGCCTTTCCATGTCTTTTGCACCCATATATATTACGCATTCCATATCAAATAAAGCGCAAACTGTCGCCGTGGCAACACCGTGCTGACCAGCGCCAGTTTCAGCTATTATTCTTTTTTTACCCATTTTTTTGGCGAGCAAGATTTGACCTATACAATTATTTATTTTATGAGAACCGGTATGATTAAGCTCGTCTCTTTTCATGTATATTTTTGCTCCACCGCAATAATCTGTTAATTTTTTAGCAAAATATAATGGATTAGGACGTCCAGCATAATATGTTAGATAATAAGATAATTCTTCTTGAAACTTTTTATCATTTTTAGATTTTTCATAAGCTTCTGTAAGCTTAAGAACTGCAGGCATTAAAGTTTCCGCAACATATCTGCCGCCAAATTTACCAAATTTACCTTTCTCATCTGGCATGTTATATTTTTTCATAATCTTATTTAAAAAATGGCATTGTTCATTAAAAATGGTACTTGATATAAAATATAATACCAATTCCCATTCTTTAATGAGTGATATAACAAAATATTTTTTAGATAAAAATTATAAAAAAAGAGTCGTCAATATGTTCGTATTTTAACGAGGCTTTTTGTAGATTTTTATCAAAAAATATAAAGTTAGATTATTTATTATTTTAACCCATTTTAAAGATGGGATTTGGTATAACATATCCTAATAAAATCTAAAATACAAGAATTATCAATATTTTTATGAATCACGCTTTTTAGAATCATCTGCTTCAGGCTTTTTAGATGCACTCATTGGCTGCATTTCAATTTCGGCACCTGTTGCATGCTTACTCTTGGAAGAATTACTAGCGGAATTAGCAGCGGCAGACTTACTAGTAGCAGAATCTTTAGCGGGATTTACCCTATTTCCATCAGATGCAGCAGGCTTTGAAGTTGAACCTTGCTTCTTTACATCATCCGTTCTACCACTTCTCATCTTATTATAAATACCTCTCGCCACTTTCTTGGTAGCCCTCGCCACTTTCTTGGTAGCCTGGGTTGCCCTTGTGCCAACCGCATTAACACCACCAAAGACTGCAGATGAGGTGCTAGCAACACCAATAGTCTCCCCTTTAATAACCTTACCTTCCGTCAAGCTAGCTCCAAGTTCAGTTATTTTAGATAGAAATTGTGTAAATATAAACATCAAAAAAGCTGCTTTAATCAGATATTCCAGATCTAATGTCATAGAAAAATCAGTAATATATGGAATCTTTAAGCCAACTATATGGTAAGTATCCCATTGCGTCTCTTTAACGCAATACATACTATTGCTCACTTCTTTACATTCAAAGTTTTTTGGCTGATATGGATCATTTTCACCTTTATAAATTATTCCCTTACTATTTTGATCTGTATCAGATGTATCTGCAAGTGATAATGTGATAACTTCAAGAGCAGCATTACCTATACCTGTATTTTGATTAAGATCATCTCTATATTGACCCCATTTTATACCCTCTCCTGCAACAAATGTATCAAATGCCATTATTAATACACCAAGATAAGCAAATAAAATAACTGGCTGCAACGCAAAAGATAAAAGATATTTCCACCATTTATCAAACATATTTTTAGTTTTCTTAAATAAAGCAAAAGTAATTGTTATAGGAGAAATATAAACCAAAATTACAATAGAAATACTTGATATAATAAATATATGCAAAGCCATAATTGTAAGAGATATTAAATATATTACAAATATCAATGAAGAAAAGAATAAAAATATTCCAAGGGGGCCATAAAATATCATCGGAATCATTAACATAAATAATGCCGGAACTGTAAAACCTGGAGTCTGACCAATAGCAGCAGATATTTTACAATCCAACGTGTCCCAAATCGCCAAATAATCTTTTCCAAATGGATATTGTGGATATAAGTGATAATTTTCATCATTACTTGATAAATTTGCATTATATTTTGGAAATTGACAACCATCCATTTTCTGATATATTGAAATTGAAGCATTTTTCTTTTCAGGATTACGATCAGTTGCAGAATCAGTTATTTCAAAATCAGGATAGTCATTAATATTAATATCTCCATCTGGAATCCACACATTAGCTGTAATTGTAACCGAACCTGGACTATTATCACTTTTGCCAGCTTCTATATCTTGATAATTAGTAGCCTGAAACCATTTATTATTAACAGAAGGATATTCATCTAAATGATTAATTTTAAATAAATTTCTTCCATCTGTTGATTCTACATAAGCATCCCTATCCTCTTCAGTTAATTGATAAGCAGTTCTATAATCTTCTACGGTAATTATAATTCCATCTGTACTTATCACATCAATTTTTATAATTCCCGCATGATCCTTATTCAAATTCATCATAAAACCAGAAACAGAATTTGATAACCCATAAATTCCATTAAAAAATGTTGTTTGCCAGGCAGTTCCAAGGGCAAAATACATCACCATACCCATCTTGACCATAAACAACATTAAATCTTTCTTGGAAACCTGTAAATTACCAATTAATATACCAATTCCAATCATCATAATCGCCAGCGCTAAAGCTAATTTAACTGCACCCTTTATATTATTTTGTATTTTTTGAAAAAATGATTCACCTTCAATTACGTCACCTTCGGCAATATCACAATCTTCATCAATAATAAAGCTACCCAAATTATCTGGATCCTCAACAAAGCATGATGAAATATTACCAACTTCATGCATAAAAATATTATATAATGTCTCATAAAAACATTGTGCTATTGGAGCTGAAAAATGCCTTAAATTCTGCCTAGTATCGTAATCTTCTTTATTTTGAGAATCACCCTCTAAATCATAACAACTACTAGAAATATACTCACCTGTCATCTGATTCAAACTCTGCATATAAGGAACGTTGGGTATTTTTGAACAATGCTTTAAATAGTCACAATCACTTCCCCCCGTGGTCCCACCTCCCAAATTATGATTATAAGGACAAAGAGAGCGGGTTCTGGCACATAAAGTATTTGCAACGCTATTTTCCTTAAAAATCTCATAACTAATTCCCTTAAGACTACAATAGCCATTATTATATTGACAAAATTTATAATCAGCTCCAACTATAGATCTATCATCTTCTATACAGACAGTGTTCTGACTTCTTGCAACACAGCATTCATAAGCCGTAACTCCATCAGAAGTAAATTTATTATAGCAAGCGTCTTCATCATTAGGATAATTAGCAGTACAATAGGTATCATTCAATAATGTTTTAGTGCTACTACCCAAAGTCAATAAAAATCTATCACAAGCATAATTAGCATCTTTTCCTTGACCTTTCATATAATATTTCTGATTATCATCTTTATATCCTAATATTTTCTCTCTTGTATTCAAGCTAAATTCCCAGGGATTTTTACAACCATTCTTATCTTCATATTCCATGCCACCAAATATATATTCTCTAGCTTCCTTAGTGTCCATATCAGGCATTGTTGTTTTATAACTATCTCTTCTGACCTGCTCCACCCCTCCCGACCAAGAATTAGCACTAACGTCCCAATCATTCCATTCATATCCACATATTTTAGTATTATTCTTTACACTTTCAGCAATCCCCCAGATCGCAGCCATTACCCCAAAAACCGAGGCCAATGCTACAGCCTGAACTGCAACAGCAGGACAGCAAGGACCTGAAATAACATAATTTTGTGCTGCAAGAGCAGCGCTACAAATAATAGCTTTAGCGCTAGAATCAGTTAGGTCACCAATTATAGGAAGAGATAAAGCAGCTACGGTAGTAGCCCAGGTGCCAGGACACATCGCGCCAGCAAGGGTAGAAAAACCTTTGTAAGTCACATAAGCAGCCCCAAGATTCACAAAACACATTACAGACCCATCCCAATCAAAACTAGTATCACTAGCAATTGGATCATATACTAAATCTGCGCCCTTACAATAACCAACATTATTACCAGAGTCATCAACGTCATAATTAGCAACCCATTCCGCACCATCAGCCTCAGCATTTTTTACGCCAAAGAAAGCAAAGGAAGAAGTAAGAAGAGAAATTATCACGATTATTTTTAGCAATGATCTAAAAAGAAATAATTTCACTATTTTATAATATTTTATTAATGTCAAATAAATTAATGATTCTTCTAATTTGAGTATTTTTAATTTTAAAAGAATTACGATTGGTCACCAAATAAGAACTAACATCAAGCAATTTTTCAATTTCGACTAAATTATTTTCCGCTAATGTTTTACCGCTACTGACTAAATCAATAATAAAATCACATAAATTTAAACTAGGAGCCAGCTCCATGGCACCATTTAATTTAATTGATTTTGCCTGAATATTCTTTTTAGAAAAGTAATTTTTACTAATATTTGGATATTTACTCGCTATCTTAACATGGCTATTATTGGAATTAAAGATTTTTACGGCCTCTTTTTTACCAGCAATTGATAATCGACATTTTCCTATTCCTAAATCAAAAATACGATAAATTTCTTTACTTTTAAACTCCTCCAATACATCTAAACCACATACTCCAAGGTCAGCAGCGCCAAATCTAACAAATGTAGCAACGTCAAAACTTCTAACCTTGATAATTTTTAAATTTTCTATATTAGTAGAAAATATTAATTTACGCGAATCTGAATTATAAAAATCAGCCTCAGCCTCAAAATTAATCCTTTTAAATAAAGGGGTTAATTCCTCTAATATTCTACCTTTTGGTATGGCAATTATTAATTCTTTTGTCATATAATTAAAATAATTTAATATATCTTAATCTAACTCCAAAAATATTATCAATATTTTTATAATTAGAATAAAATATTTTTTCTTTTTTAAATCCCGAAATAATTCTCAAACCTCTAAAAATTGAATCTTCAGAAAAATTGTAACTAAAACTCAATTCTTTTGCATTTATATTCTTAGTATATTGACCTATTTCTTGCTGCTTGTCATGATATTGACCTATAGTTATGCCATAATTTTCTAAAAAATACAAAGATAGACTCGTGGTTAAGAAATAACTATTTTTATCTTGATTTCCTTCATAATTATTAAATTTAACATATTCTATAAAACCCTCTCCTAAAACATTGTTAAGAATTGGATATTTATAATTCATATTTAAAGCATAGCCCGTCATATCAGCAATCTTATCTTGCTCTAAATTACTTTTCTTGCGATTGACATCAAGGTTCAAGTAAGAAAAATGGTAAGATAACTCTTCATTATCAGCAAAATCATACTCAATATCCATAGATACCACGTAAGATTTTAGACCCCTACTATCTCCTGGATTTATACCATCATTATCAACATCTCTTTTAGTAATAATAGAATTACTCAAATATTTATTATCATTTGTAAAAGTAGCAATTCCTAAATTATATAAACCATTTTTCTTTTTATCACCTAATTTAATATAATTAGCAATACCAATTTTCTCATCTTGACGATATTTTGTTCTAGCTTTCTCGAAAAGCCAAATATTATCTTTTCTCGTCCAAGATTTACCGAATCTAGTTGTAAATTTACCTATTAATAGTAAATTATTATTATATTTATAATTAAGACTTAATTTTTTAACATATAAACCTTCATCTTCGAAGGATTTATTACCAGGCTTGTCAGAGGCTTCCCTTTGTTGCTGCTCTGAATATGGATTAAGTTCTTTAAAGCGAAATTGTGATTTTAAATATAGATTCTTTGTAATCTTATTCTTTAAATTTAATTTTGCCCTAAAATAATCTTCATTAAATTCTTTTGATTCATCATCAGATTCATAATTATAATTATCAAATAACTCCATTTCAAAGCTACCAGTAACCAAAGAATCTTTTGCAAATAAAGCAAAGGGAGCAAAGCATATTAATAATATTTGAATGATTAAACTTTTTTTCAACATTTTAGATTATTAAATCTTATTAAAAGCAATTTTTATTTTAATCTCATCTATATCATTTTCAAATTTATGAATATAACTTTCTATTGCCTCACTATTATCAATTAATTCAATATCATTTGCTAATATTTGCTCTTTAATATTTTGATCATAAGATTTGATAATCTTATTAATTCTTTGATCTTTGCTATAAAAAACAACATTTATGTGATCACTAACATTTAAATCTGCCGATCTTCTATTTTGTTGAATTGTTCTAATTACATCGCGCGCTAAACCTTCATCTTCTAAATCTTGAGTTACATTAATATCAAGCTGTACCACACAATCATTAGTTGATAAAGAGGCGCTAGAATTTGCATCTTTAGCTATTAATTTAATCTCAAAATCATCATCTTTTAAAATGAGATCACCTATTTTTATCGAATTCTCATCAATTTTTTGCCAATTACCTTGCTGTGCATTTTTTGATATTTCCTTCATTTTTGCACCAAAGCTTGCACCTATTTTTTTAAAATTTAATTGCAATTTCAACTCCGCCACATCTTTGTTGCCTTCTTCAATTTCAATTACCTCAATATTTTTAACATTTAATTCATCTTTAATTAAATTTTGATAAGATTCATTATTTTTAATATTTGAGAAAGATGCCTCATTGCCACCATAGTTAAAAATTGTAACCTTATTAAGCGGCAATCTAACCCGTAAATTTCTTTGATCCCTAATAAATAAAGCTGTTGCACAAATATTACGAATAATATCCATATCAGATATTATTTGTTCATTATCATTTATGAATGAAACATCAGGAAAATCTTGCAAATGAATCGAATTTTTATTAATCATTATAATTTTATTTTAAATTACCAATAATAAATGATTCCTCTCCTTCTTTTTCCAGAACCTCTTGTGCAGAATCAATATTTTCCTTAGAAACAACCAGAACCATTCCAACGCCACAATTAAAAGTTCTATACATTTCATTATTTGTGATATTACCCTTATCTTGAAAGAATTTAAATAATTCTGGCAATTCCCAGCTATCATAATCAATATTAGCTTGTAAATTATCAGGTAATATCCTTGGGATATTTTCAATTAACCCTCCCCCAGTTATATGGGATAGAGCCTTAACCTTGCCAGATTTAATTGCACTTAAACAAGAATTAACATAAATTCTAGTTGGCTCAAGCAATAATTTACCAATTTCTTGACCAGAAATTTTATCACTCAAACTAATGTTGTTTTCTTTTAAGATATAGCGAATTAAAGAAAAACCGTTTGAATGTATGCCACTAGATTTTAAGCCAAGCAAAATATCCCCTGCTTCTATATTTTTTTGTGGCAAAATTTGTGATCTTTCAACTGCTCCAACGCAAAATCCAGCCAAATCATAATCTCCCTTTTGATATATACCTGGCATTTCAGCAGTTTCACCACCGATTAAAGCACAATTTGCCATTTTACAACCCGCCGCAATACTTTTGACAACATCAGAAGCTTGTGCAATTGATAATTCCGATGAAGAAAAATAATCTAAGAAAAATAACGGCTCCGCACCCTGAACAATTAAATCATTAACACACATTGCCACCAGATCGATCCCGATTGTATCATGAATATTTAATTCTTGTGCAATTTTAAGCTTAGTTCCAACTCCATCAGTTGCGCTTACCAAAATAGGATCCTGAAAATTACATTTAGCTAAATCAAAAAGACCACCAAAACCTCCAAGCTCCGTATCAGCTCCAGGTCTTATAGTTGAGCGAGCAAAAGGCTTGATATTTTCTACCAACTTATTACCAGCATCAATATCAACGCCAGAATCTTTATAGCTAACAGATTTATTTTTAAACATTTTTTAATTAAATTGATTTATTTTTAACTCATAATTTTAATCATTAATACTATAAAAACAATGAAATTATAACATTTTTAATAATTTATGACTTATAATAGCGTTTTTAATTGAAATATTATTATAATTAAATTAATATTTTGAAAGTTCATAATTAAATAACACCAATTCTTAATCTTTAATGAATGATACAGGCAAAATATTTTTTTAGATAAAAATTATAAAAGAGAGTCGTCAGTATGTTTATATTTTCGCGAGGCTTTTTATGATTTTAATCAAAAAATATGAAGTTAGATTATTCATTATTTTAACTTAATTTTAAAGATGGGATTTGGTATAAAGCTAAATTAACTTTGCATATTTACAAAAAAACACCTATAATACTTATAATTATTCTATTATTTATAAGCACAAATAACCTTTATGCACAAAAATCAAACAATAAAAACTCTTACTTGATTGATAAAATATTTTCTTTTGCAGAAGGGGAAAGCCCCTCTGAATCAAGAGCGGAAGCTTTAAGAAAAGCCAATAAAGCTGCTTTTGAAATCTTATTACAAAATCTTAATATAAAAAATGATATAATAGCAAATATTAGCGATGAAGAAATTGCCGAAACAGTATATTCCAGAAGAATCACCAATGAAAGAATGGCCGGCAATTATTATTCAGCAAATTTTAATATAGCCTTCGTAGAAAATGCCATTACCTCAATATTAGAAGATAAAGAAGCGCAAAAACTAATTCAAAATCAAGAAAATATTTTCCTATTATTTCCAGTAGAAATAATTAATAACAAATCTTTCTTATGGGGTAAAGATAACGCCTGGCGTCAAGCATTAGAAGATTCAATTAAATTTTCCAATATTAGATCAATTGTAATACCACAAGGTGACTATAGCGACATCTCTAACATAAACCTCAACAATATTAAAGATAATATTTTCTCTAATTTTGCTGAAGTTTTACCAAAATACAATGCTAATACCGTAATTATTGCTTATTTTGATATCGATAAAATAGAAAATAAAGCCAATATAATATTAGATGTCATAAAAAGCAGTGAATCTCAAAGAACTAGACTCAGCTTTATTAATGCTAAAAATTTAAATAAAGAAGATTTGCTTATTGAAGTTTCTCACAGAACCTTAAATCATATTCTAAATAAAAATCAGGAAAAGATCCTTCAGCTAAACACAAAAGCCAAAGATCATATCTCACTTTCTGTTACCATTTCCAGTTTGGAAAATTGGCTATCAGTAAAAGCTGAAATTAAAAAAATGTATTTCATTAAAGACATAGAATTAAAATCAATATCCAAAGATTTTGCCAAAATAGATATTAAATATAACCAAGAATACTCAAATTCAAAAGAATTATTCTCTCAATATAATTTCTTACTTAAGCAGGGTAAATATGGAGAATCTATACTATCCTATCAATAAATTTAATAAAAAATGGCACTAAGAGATAAAATAATTTTTTGGATTCTGGCTTTAATAGCATTTACTATATTTTTGGGCTCAATTAGCTCCATATTATCGCCTTTTATTGCCGCAATTATAATTGCCTATTTCCTTGATCCAATTGTTGATAAATTTGAAGCTAAAAATTTATCCAGATCATTCTCGTCACTGTTAATAGTTAGTATATTTATGATAACTATAATCACTGTCAGTTTTTTAATAATTCCTTTATTTTATCAAGAATTAATCAAATTCATTAGTGCTATTCCCAGCTATTCCTCAACATTCTTAAATAATATATATCCAAAAATAGTTGAATTCTTACAGGAGAATGGCTATGAGGTAGATCCTGATTTTGCTCAATATTTAAGTGAAGAAAATCTCTCTAAACTTTTAGGATTGTCCAACAATGTCGCTCAGAATTTAGTTAAATCCTCAATGTCGATCATAAATATCCTCTCTTTGGTCTTTATTACACCGATATTGGCCTTTTATTTACTGAAAGACTGGAATATCTTAGTAGATAATGTTGATGAATTTTTACCAGCCAAATATGATGGCAAATTAAGAAAAATTTTCTCAAGAATTGACACGGTTCTTTCAGGTTATATCAGAGGGCAATTTAATGTCTGCTTAATACTTGGTGTATTTTACGGATGTGGACTTGCTATTATTGGTCTAAATTTTGGCTTCCTAATTGGTTTCTTTACTGGAATTATGTCTTTTGTACCTTATGTTGGTATGTTAATAGGTGTTTTAGTTGCTGCAACTATTGGTCTTTTTCAATGGGGATTCGACGCTGTCAGCCTAGCTCAACTAGCAATCATATTTATCATTGGTCAAATTATTGAATCCAACTTTTTAACACCAAAATTAGTTGGGAAGAAAATAGGATTACATCCAGTTTGGGTAATATTTGCTATTTTTGCCTTTGGAGTTTTATTTGGCTTTATTGGTATATTATTAGCCGTTCCTATGGCAGCAATATTAGGCGTTATAGCAAAATCCATCTCACAAGAATATAAAAAAACTTACACTAAACAATAATTCAAAAAAATAATCAAAATGCCTAAATTTACTATTAAAGAAATTGATAAAAAAAGATCAATAGGTCACGTGGCAAAAGAACTTGGAATTCAAACTCACGTTATTAGATTTTGGGAAACAAAATTTGACAATATTAAGCCAGAAATTGGCAAAGGCAGTAGGCGCTACTATTTTCAAAAAGATATTGATGCTATCAAAATTATCAAACATTACCTTTATGATGAAGGCTACACAATTCCTGGCTTAAAAAAACTTCTAGAAGTAAAATCACAAGGAAAAAGAAGATCAAATAAATTAAAAATTAAAGAAGATATACAAGACAATATAGATCAAGAACAAGATAATATTAAAGCCAATAGTGACCAACAAGAAAAAATTAACCTTGCTATAGGAAATATTGAATCACAATTAGAAAAATTAGAGTATTTAACAAATTAATGATAAAAATTGTATCCTGGAACATAAACTCAATCAGAATTCGCCTTAATCTTTTAGAGAAATTAGTCAAAGAACAAAATCCAGACATAATTTGTCTTCAAGAAACCAAGGTAAATAATGATCTATTCCCTTTAAAAGAGATACAAGAATTAGGCTTTAAATATATAGAATTTGACGGTCAAAAATCCTATAATGGTATTGCTACAATTTCCAAAGTACCATTGAATAATATCAAAAAAATTGACATATTAAATTTTCAACAAAAAAGACATTTATCAGCCTCATTCTCTGATATTAATTTATATAATTTTTATGTTCCAGCAGGAGGAGATGAAGCAGATCCTAAAATAAATCCCAAATTTGATCATAAATTAAAATTTCTTGATTGGATGCATGATTATTTCCTAAAAAATTATAATCAAGATAGTAAATTAATAATATTAGGAGATATGAATATAGCTCCACTTGAACATGATGTTTGGTCTCACAAGCAGCTTCTAAAGGTAGTGTCTCATACCGAGATAGAAGTCAAGAAACTAAATCAAATTCAAAAATCCATAAATTTTATTGATAGTCACAGATTGTTTGTAGATGACAATGAAAAATTATATAGCTGGTGGAGCTATAGGGGCAAAGAACCCTTCAAATCCAATCGTGGCAGAAGGCTAGATCACATTTGGATCAGTCCGGCTCTAAAAAATAATATTCAAAATGCTTATATTCTAAAAGATTTTAGAATAACAGAAAGACCATCAGATCATGTGCCAATTATTGTTGAATTAGAATTATGAGCCAAAAAGAAACTCATCAGATAAATAATGAGCAAGAAATGTCAGAATTTGCTGCGAAACTAGCAAAAAACAGCAAAATAGGCGATATTTTTTGTTTAAACGGCAATCTTGGCGCTGGAAAAAGCTTCTTTGCCCGAAAATTTATCAACTCACTAACTAAAGAGGATATAGAAGTTTCAAGCCCAACATTTAACTTACTAAATATCTATGAAATAGAATCAGACCTAACAATTTACCATTATGATCTATATCGCTTAAAAAACGAAGAAGAGTTAGAGGAGTTAGCCCTAAGAGATGCGTTTATTAATGGCATTACTTTAATTGAATGGCCCAAAATAGCCCAAAATTACTTAAAAAAATATACTAATATCGATATTGAGATCAAATCCGAAAATAAAAGATTAATAATTTTAGAGCAATTCTAATACCAATTCCCATCTTTAATTAACGAATATAACAAAATATTTTTTAAAGACCCCTGCAAATCGATCTTTTTGACCAACTTTAAATTTGAGATAATTTTACAAATCTCTATGAAAGATTCCTTGTATTTTTATTGTCAATATTTAAACCCTCAATAGTAGCAGGGTCAACTCTAGGTGACGAACTAGGAGCAGAAGCTGGAGGCGAAAAAGCATCATTTGCAGCCACTTCAGAAGCTGGCGGCGCAGAAGCTTCAGATTTACTATCTTTACTCTCTTCTTTTGATTCCATAATTTTCTCCAAAAACTTTCTAGCATCAGTAAAAACAGCTGAAAACTTAACGCAATCAAAAACATCGCCTCTAACCATAATATCTTGCAGAAAACCATCCACAGATCCATTAAAATTATCTCTTATAGTTTCTCTTAATTTACCATAAGATGAATTCTTTGACGATTGATTAACTATATTTGCACTTACAATATCAGCAAGTTTAAGAAAGCTGGCAATATTAGATGAAATACCTTCAATCTGAACAGTGTCGTTCAAATTACTCCCAAATTCAATAGCTAAGATATTTTGAAATTTCTTTATATGCGGATATATCTCTAAATTATATTGCAAAATACTTGTCACTATTGCATCTGCAACTGTTTCTTTTAAATCAACATCAAAATTTTCTGGCAGTAAATTACCTAATCCAGCTACCAAACTACTCTTTTCTTTTTCATCTAGATCATTTAAATTCAATCCATTAAATAATTTTTGCATTGCTTCCGGCAATTTCAAGCCACAAGAAAATAATGTAAGAAATGCATCTGGTGCAAAATTTTTAACAACACTTTGGAGGTATGCCGAATTCACCAATCTTAACATTTCAACATCCAAGTCTGGCAAGTCGACAGTGCCAACTGGCAATGACGGTAACTTCTTAATTAATAATGCTAAAACCTGACTGTCTTTATTGGTATAAAGATCCAAAATATTACTCAGATTTTTAAATTTGGTACTAAATAATTCTGTCTGATCATCAACAACTCCAGCAAAACCACGATCAAGATGTAAATAATTAATAATATCATCAATTCTAAGCTGCAAAACATCCCGAGATCGTTCAACAAGATGCCTGATAGCAAACTCTAGATCTTTCTTTATCATAATCGCTCCATATTGCATTATTGCAATTAAACAAAATATAAACAGCATTACTCAATACTTCTTGAGTAATGTGACCTTCATCACATAAAAAGTTAAGGATTTCTTCTCTCTTGCCATTCCTGTTATTACTAACCATTTCTTGCTTGTTATCACTGCCCAACACAGAACCAAGCTTTTTGCCGGCGACTAAGTTAAGTAATGATGTAACTGAAAAGCCATCATAAGATATACTACTGGAATTCAATACTTCCCTTATTAATTCAGGACTAAACCGTTTCATAAATTCTATATCGAAATCCAGAATCTTATCTGACAATATCTGCAGAATATCATCTTTATCAAAAATATCAGAAAAATTTACCACTAGATACTTAAGCATCTCCTTTCTTGATTCTTTAACTGATGGATCCTGGTAGAGGGGAAGACCTTTTTCTAATATAGTTGATTTAGTATCTGAATCATTTAGAATACCCCCTACTTCAAAAAAGAATTGTTTTAATGTTATATTGTCACCATTCAATTCAAATAAATCTTCTGAAAGAACTTTCTTTAAAAGCTTTTTTCTGCCATCATTCTCAACATCCATAACAGATTTTAATAATTTCATATCAGCCCCCAATATCGCTCTTTGTATTTCTGATTGGATATTTTGTGAATTTTGCTTAGAATCTTTGGTCATTTTATAATTATTTTATTGATTAAAAAAATACCATATTATTTTAATACGGCAGAAAATAAATTATATCAATTAAAAATTGATATAAGTTAACAACAGGAAATCAATAACTATTTTTTCTTATAAAAAATGAGATGTAGTATAATTATATCTCATAAGGCTTTTTGTAGATTTTTAACAAATAATCTGATCAATTTTTTCTGCTAAAATAAAATCATTTTCATGTAAACCATTGATTTTATGAGTATAGATTTCTATAGAGCATTTACCATAGGTAAAATAAATATCAGGATGATGATTTTGTTCTTCTGCAATTATTGCAACCTTATTCACAAAATTTAAGGCTTCTTTGAAATTCTTAAATTTATAATCTTTTTTAATCTTTTTGTCACTATTAAGAAGATACCAATCATTTAAATTTTTTAATTTACTTTGTGCCTCTTGAGGCAAGATTGGGTTAGATCCCTCTTGACAGGGCGTACAATTTCTATTCATCATGATTAATTATTAATTTTAAGATTAGTAATTTTTTCCTGTAAAGAATTTTGGTTACAACGATTTTTTAGAAATTCGAAGTCTATCTCATCCATTTTTTGATCTTGATTAATGCAAGAATAAAAATAATGCTCCTTACCTGTTTTTTGATCTATTTTCTTTTGTAAACATTGCGAACAAACACCTTTTAACATGCATTGCATAGGGTTATTTAAACTCGTAATACCGATATGAGAATCTTTTAATTCATTTTTTAATTCACAATGTCTTACTTTTGCTATTTTATGCATCATCTCTTCATTGCCCATAGTTAAAATAAGGTCAATTTCTTTAGAATTTTCTCTGTTTTTTACATAATGAACAAAGGCTTGCACAATATCATCTTGATAAAATTGAATATTTTCATCACAATTATTATTAATTATTTTCTTATCATCATCCTCAATGGAAATAATAAAATTATCTGCCGACTTCTTTAAATAATCCAGCTTTGCAATATCACTAGATTTTCTAAATCCACAAAATAAAGTAACATTACAACCATGCCTACGATACTCCCTAGATAAAGCTGCAAAAGGAAATAAACCTCTTCCTGTCGCCAATAAAATCACATTTTTATCTTTATTAATGATAGCAGGAGATCCAGTTGGTCCCATAAAAATTATATTTTCATTAATTTTTAAGTTTTTTACCATAGCAGTTGAGGCTCCAACATTAATAATCACCACACTAATTAATCCATTCTCTTGATCAACCTTATAAACGGTAACAGCTACACCCTCCATCGCTAAGGTAACATCTTTTTTCTGCTTTGCCAGAAAATGATAATTATGTAATCTAAAGATATGTCCTAATTTGGTATTTTTTGCAAGTAATGGTGCAAAAACCACTAATTCATAAATATTTTCCGACCAAATATTAAGCTCTTTTACCTTAACTATAAGTTCTTGGTTAATATTCTCTAAAAAATCTGAGTAATTTCTATTTTTAGGCAATTTTTCTAAAACATCATTGACAGAATTATAGCCAATCTTGGCACTTGCCATGGCCTTTACCACGCTGCCAGAAAAATCATTATGGGTATCACCAAAAAAACTAACAAATTTATTATTTTCATTATTTTTGGCAGCAAAAAAATCAATTTTTCTATTTTTATAAAAATTATCGTTAATATTTTGCTCTTTACTTAAATCAAGAATTTTAAAATTATTATTCTCTACTGTAAATTTTAGTCTATCCTCATAGGCAGGAGCCTTATTAGGAGAGGTTCCAATGCCAATAAATAAGCTTCTAGCTTTAATTTCTTCTATTTTTTCAATATCACCATATTTTATTTGCACTTTTAGCGATTCAATATGATTAAAATCATCTTTTACAATTTCTAAAGGAGTGGCATTATCAATAATTTTTAAACCTTCCTCTAAGGCTTTATTAATTTCTAAATGATTTATTTTATAAGATGGGGCATTGGTAATATTTTTACGATAAATTAAGGTTGAACCACCTAAATCTTGCAATAATTTTATAACAGAGCCATTATTTTTCTCAATTTCAGCAATTTTCTGAGCATGATCAATAAATTCATATGCAATTAACTTTTCCTCTTCATTTAAAATTTCTTCGATTCTCTTTCTTCCTATTTTCTTTGATAAATCCTGATATTGATTAAAAAATTTCTGAACCTGAACTTTATAATAATTTAAAGCCTCGCAAGCAGTATCAATCGCAGTTAAACCACCTCCAACAACCAATATTGGCAATCTAACTTGTAAATTAGTTACTAAATCTTGCCTCATTGCTCCTGTTAATTGTAAAGCCATCAAAAAATCAGATGCTAAACGAACTCCCTTAACAAAATTATTTTTAATATTAAGAATATTGGGCCAACCAGCCCCTAAGCAAAGAGCAACATGATCAAAACCAAGATTTTCCAGGGCTTCCTTACAATCAAAGGCACTACCCAAGCGCACACCTCCAAACATCTGAAAATTCTGCCTCCTCTCCAATAATAACCTAATAACTTTTAAGAAATTCTTGTCCCATCGAACAGTAATTCCATATTCAGCAACACCGCCAAAACCATAAACCGACCTCTCATTTAAATCTTCATAAATATCACTAACATTTTTTATGGGCTCAAAATTATGCCTATTGCCATCAAGGTCAATTCCAGATAATGACTTATCCAAAGGCTCTATTTTAAGGCCATCAATTGCTACAACTAAATGCCCTTCATTTAAAAGATAATGTGCCAAAGTAAAGCCAGCAGGACCAAGGCCAGCAATCATAATTTTATAGCCAGAATCTTGTTTGGCCATATGAGATGTAAGCTTTAACGGATTCCAGCGCGTTAAAAGACTATAGATTTCAAAACCATAAGATAAATTCAGAACATCTTTTAAAATTCTACTTTCAATTTGAGGAATATCAACCGGGTCTTGCTTTTGATAAATGCAAGATTTCATACAATCATTACAAATTCTATGACCAGTTGCCGCAATCATAGGATTATCAATTATCGCCATCGCTAAAGATGCAATAGAAAATCCTTGGCTTTTTAGTAAATTCATTTCCGAGATTTTTTCTTCTAAAGGACAACCCTCCAACTCTTCACCAAAGAAATCCTTCTTAAATGATTTAAGATCTTTTTCAAATAAACCTTTTGAACAAGAATCTTTATCCTGCTTATGACAAAAAATACAATAATTAGCCTCACCCAGAGCCTGATTAATATCGTAACCTTCATCGGTTAAACTAAAGCCATTACGATCTTTCAGTTTTTCTTGATTAAATTCTATAATTTCTGTTGAAGTTTCGCAATCAAGTAAATTCTCATGATTAATTTTTTGAGCTAAACGAAATAAAGTGCCATTTTCATGAAAGTTTCTGCCTTTTTTGCTAAAAATTGCCCAAGCTGCATATTCTTCTAATTTCTTGAGCTCTTTTTCATCTGCCTCTAAAATTCTTTGAGCAAAATTAAGCTCAAAATCAATAGCTTTTTGAAATTCAATATCAATTTTAGGAGAATTTTCACAAACATCATCTTTTTTAAATTTTTTAGCAATCTTTCTTTGAACAAAGTCTCGTTTAACCTTGTAAATAATATCTAAATCTTGATGAAATTTTTTTAATTCTTGATTGTTACTATCAATATCAAATAATTCTGCTAAAAATTGTTCTAGTATTTTTGCTATTTCAATTAAAATATCAGAAATAATTTTTTCATCATAATTAGATCTATTTACTTTTATTTTATTAAATTCAGCAAAAAGATCACTATCTTTTTCCTCAAAAAAGCCTAAAAATAAATTATCTAATTTGATTAAACCTTGATGATTATATAAATCCTCAAATTTAATTAGAGAATTTTTACTAAAAATATTAAATTTCTTCATGAATTAACTCTTATAATTTTGAACTAATTTAGCAAAATCTTCCAACTCTAATTGCTCTGCTCTTAAACTAGAATCAATATTACAAGCTTTTAATAAATTCTCAACATCATTTGTAAAAGATTTTAGGGATGATCTTAGCATTTTACGCCTCTGATTAAAGGCGCAAGCACATAATCTGCTTAAAATTTTTAAATCAATATCAGCAATAATTTCTTTTCTTGGTATAATCTGCACTAAAGATGAGATAACTTTAGGAGCTGGCACAAAAGAACCGGCAGCAATATCAAACAAAGATTTACTAAAACATTGAAAATTTATCATGACTGAAAGTCGGCCATATTTTTTATTGCCACTTTTAGCCACAATTCTTTGCACAACTTCTTTTTGTAGCAATATTGTCATTGATTCAATCAGATTTATATCGTTAAGCCATCTAAAAACTAGCTCTGTGCCAATATTGTAAGGTAAATTTGCTATAATTTTAAATCTCTCACCATTAAATAAATTAGAAATAGGTATTTCCAAGGCATCTCCTTGAATAATCTCTAAATTATTTGGATAATGTTCTTTTATTTCCTCTAAAATCGGTATTACTCTTTGATCTTGCTCTATTGTGATTAGTTTTTTTGGAGATTTCTTTAAAATCGACCTAGTAAGACCACCAGGACCAGGTCCTATCTCAAGAATGTTATCGTCACTTGATATATTGGTACTATTGGCAATTTTATCAGTTATTTTGTGATCAAAAAGAAAATTTTGACCAAGTGATCTTTTGGCTAATAAATCATATTTTTTAGCTAAATCTTTAGTTGATACTAAAGTCATTATATTAGATTAAGGTTTCTTAATTCTTTTTCTATTCTAATTTTTGTTTCCGCAGAAGGTTCGCATAATGGCAACCTGATCTCATCACTACAAAGACCCATTAAAGACGCAGCATATTTTGCTGGAATAGGGCTGGTTTCACAAAACATTGCCAAATGCAAATTGGTTAATTTATCTTGAATTTCTCTCGCCTTATTTATATCGCCACTTAAACTAAATTTTTGAAGATCAGATACTAGTTTGGGTGCCACATTTCCTGTAACTGATATAATTCCATTTCCACCCATAACATTAAACCCAAGAGTAGTAGCATCTTCACCTGATAAAATAACAAAATCCTTATCCACTAATTTTCTTAAAGTTACAACTCTTGATAAATCTCCAGTAGCGTCTTTAACGCCAATCACATTCTTTAATTCTGCCAATTGCGCAATTTGCTCATCAGAAATATCAATAATGCTACGACCAGGAATATTGTAAATAATTAAAGGAATATTACAATTATCATTTATTTCTTTGAAATGCTGAAAAATTCCAGCTTTTGTTGGTTTATTGTAATACGGCGCCACAGAAAGGGAAGCGTCAGCACCATGCTTTACCGCATCCTGCGTCATTTTAATTGATTCCAGGGTAGAGTTTGATCCAGTTCCCGCAATTACCGTAATTCTTTTATTAACAATCTGAGCACATAATTTAATAACCTCGCAATGTTCTCCATGAGTTAATGTTGGGGATTCGCCAGTTGTTCCAGAACACACAATACCATTGGCTCCATTGGCAATTTGATGTTCTATTAATTTTTCTAAAGCTTTCTCATCAATTTTACCATTTTTAAAAGGCGTGATTAAAGCTGTATTTAAGCCTGTAAACATTTTCTTATAAATACTTGATTTATTTTTTTATAATAATATTATGTTAATTCTAATTTAGCAAGAGATGACTTAAAAAAAATTATAATGAATATTATCAACGATTACTTACCAATAATTATATTTTTAGCAGTAGCCATGGTGCTTTGCTTAACAATCATAATTATACCTTTTATTGTTGCCATACAAAACCCTGACAAAGAAAAACTATCTCAATATGAATGCGGTTTTGAAGTTGAGGGTAAGGTTAGAACCGAATTTGACGTACAATTTTATCTAGTTGCCATCTTATTTATAATTTTTGATTTAGAAATTGCCTTTTTATTTCCCTGGGCAATGGTTTTAGAAAATATAGGAGTATTTGGCTTTTGGTCAATGATGATATTTTTAGGATTACTAACTGTTGGCTTTGCCTATGAATGGAAAAGAGGGGCTTTAGAATGGAAATAATAAATAATCACAATAAATCACCCATGGATTTTGGTAAAAATAAAAATAAAGGAATATCTAACCCTTTAAATCAAGATGTTCTACTTAATCAATTTGGTGAAGAGTTAGATAATAGAGGCTTTGTTCTAGCAAAATTAGATCAATTGGCAAATTGGGCTAGAACCGGCTCTTTATGGCCTATGACATTTGGACTTGCTTGCTGCGCTGTTGAAATGATGCAGGCAGCAGCTAGTCGCTACGACATGGATCGCTTCGGCATGGTTTTCAGACCTTCCCCGAGGCAATCAGATGTTATGATAGTTGCCGGAACCCTAACCAATAAAATGGCTCCAGCTCTTAGAAAAGTTTATGATCAAATGGCTGAGCCACGATATGTCATTTCAATGGGAAGCTGCGCTAATGGTGGTGGATATTACCATTATTCTTATTCAGTAGTTCGTGGTTGTGATCGCATTGTGCCAGTTGACGTTTATGTTCCTGGCTGCCCACCAACTGCGGAAG
>CAJQHT010000030.1 GCA_905478245.1 uncultured Rickettsiales bacterium
ATAAAGTTGAAGATGAAAACATTCTTGATCGTTGTATAATAGGATTAATAGTAAAAACAATACAATCAACAAAAAATGAGTTATTAATAGCAAAATTGATACTTTTATTAGAAAATAATCAGAGTGAAGAAATACAACAAGAAAGAGAAGATTTCATTAATAATATTTCTTTAGGTATAAATCGAGACATGTTTAATCGTATTATACTAAATAACCCAAGTCTTTTAGATAAAGATAGATTGATCCAACAAATATTTGCAAAAATTGACTCTGTAAATGAAGATGTTTTAAATATTACAAATCATGTTGATCAAAAGCAGGGAGAGGGACAGGTAAAAATAAAACCAAAGCAACAATTACAAGGAACCTTTCTTGAGCAAATAGCAAAATTACAAATGGAGTTCCTGAAAAATAGTAGCACAAACCAACCCTCCTCAAATAAAACACTATCAACATTAAGAGAAGGGTTGTACAATTGTAAAAATACAAAAGAAATAATAGGTGCTATTGATATTATTGTGGAAATAATTAATACTCAAAATAATGAAAAATTAACTGAGTCCATTTTAGAAGAATTAACAAAAAAAGAAATATTCTCTATTGTAGATAAAATTAAATTATTAAAAAGCCTATCTTCTTTAGATCAAAATATGATAGCAATGTCAGAAAATTATACAAAACTAATAAATCAAACAATTAAAGATTTTGATCTTGATTTAAATAGATATTTAATTATAAATTTATCAGAAATTGATAAAAATACTTCAGCAAAAAAAATATCAGGCATTAAAAATATTACAGGAAAAATTAACCAATTCATCTCCTCAGACATAAATCATAACATAGAACATAAAAATAATTTAATATTGGAAATTAATAGAGTTATTGATTTATTAATCATAAAAAAAGAAATAAAGGAATATCAAGAAAATAATCTTCTTAGTAAAATAAGAGTTCCAGCTGATCCAGATGAAGGAATTCTACAGTGTCCTCTCTATAAAAATTTAACCAAAAATCAACAACAGATAGTAAGTCAAATATTACAGGATCAAAAAGAAAGCCAATTCACCTGTCATCCATTTGATTTATTAACAGGAAGCGAAGATATATCAATAGGATGTTTAGATAATATTATCAGATTGGTAGCGATAAGGGAACTTGTAAATCTGTATAATACAGTAATAGAAATAGACCCTAAAAAGGTTAATTTATTGGATAAAAATTTAATAACTACTTTTATAAATAAATCAAAAGAAAATTTTGGAGAATTGAATATAGATGAAAGATATCGCAACTCAATCACAGGCTCACTAGAAAATTCAGAACAAACTTTTAAGGAATCTCTAGAGACAATAATAGAAAATTGCTACAAACCACTATTAAGACTTGAGTCACAGCAATCTGATCGCGGATCTCTTTTTCAAAAACAAAATCTGCCGACACTAGGTGAAGCTGAAGCAAAATCAATAAGCTTAAGGGGAGTTGACATTAAAGAACCTTATCCGCCAAGAGAAGAGGTTACAGTACCATCTAAGAAACCCAATGTTACATCAATAGACACAGCACAAAGTCATAACAATAGAGAGACAAAAATATAGATAACAATATTTCAGCTACAAAGATCTTTAAAAATAACAAATTTAATAATTTAGCAACTTACCAAAGCTAAAAGTTTAAATGGTATTATTATAGATAAAAGGAAGCTTCTTTAGTTAAGAAATCAGTTGTGCAAAGATCTTTTTTAGAAGTTAAAATGGTATATTATCACTATTTTATTCTTTGCAATATTCTATCGGTTCTAATTGATTCTGGCCACTTCCAAAATTTCCAAATTGGATATTTACTAGAAAAGAATATCATGGTGGCGCGTCCTATAAAATTATCCACAGGAATAAAGCCAACCTGCACCTGATAGCGACTATCTTGTGAATTGTCTCTATTATCACCCATAACAAAATAATGACCACTTGGAACCTTATAATAAGGAGTATTATCTTGCATTGCATCAGGATATTGATCTAAAACCATAAATTTTTTGTCAGATAAAATCTCTTGAAACATATCAATTTTCAAGCCATCCTCAATAAATTCACCTATATATTCTTTTTTAATAGCAATATCATTAATGAATAATTGTCCATTAGTAATTTTTATAATATCACCAGGTAAACCAATAATTCGCTTCACATAATTTATACTATCATCCGACGGTAGGCGAAACACTGCCACATCACCTCTTTTTGGTAAATATTCAGCTATTCTACCATCAAACAAATTAAAAGATTTTAAAGGAAATGAATATTTGCTATAGCCATAACTCATTTTTGAAACAAAAATATAATCACCAATTAATAAACCAGGCTTCATTGAGCTAGAAGGTATGTGAAATGGTTCATAAAGTATAGATCTTATAGCTATTGCCAATATTGCAGCAAAGGCAATGGTTCTTAAGAATGATTTTAGACCATTCTCCTCTTTACTATTCTTGTTATCTTCAGGTCTAGTATCGGACATTGTACTTATATTTTATTCTTAAAAAGATTCTTGTTGGTTTTGCCATTAACCAGAGAACAGCCTACTACGATATCTTGAACCATATTACGTTTTTTTGCTATTGAGCCAATATTAATCCATATAGCAGTTACAACTCCAAATATTATATTAGCAAAATCATGAGTTATTGCATCATAAAGATTAAGTTTATTTTGTATTGAAAATGTCATAATATAAATAATAAAAATCCATGGCACCATTGACAATACATAATGAGAAGCAGATTGTAAAAAAGTTAATTTTTTACCATTATCAGTAACCATCACAATATTACAGATTCTTTTACCAATAGTAGCACTCCAGTTAGAGCAATTAAGTAAGCAATGATAGAGTGATCCAACTAAAATAATTGCTATTAAGAAAAATATCATCACATTAATAATGTCATGGTTACTTAAGAATAAAATATGTTCTTGATTAGCATTAGAGAATGGTACTCCAAATTTTTCACTAAAATCCTGATGAAATTTTATCAATTCTTTATTAATAAATAAGATGCCTATAATTTGTATAAAAATTAGCCTAATAAGAGAAGTGATAGCCATGTCAATCATTGTAGCAAACCCCCTTTTATAAGGTTTAACATATAATATTTCTTCCTCTTTTGTCATTTTACTTGTTTTTGTTTGTGTTTAACTATTTTAATCCTAAAATAGCTAAATATTAAAAAATTTACCAGAATTATAAAATGAATAAAAAAGAAATACAATTATTAATTAACGTTGTTTTAGAATCGGGAGAAATAGCTTTATATTATTTTAATGACAAAAATATTAAGGTAACAAAAAAAACTGACAACTCACCAGTAACTCAGGCTGACAAAAAAATTAGCAAACTTATAAAAGCAACATTAACGAAAAATTTTCCTGAAACTTCAATCATTTGCGAAGAAAATAAAAACAGATCCATAATCGGAGATACATTCTGGCTTATAGACCCCATTGACGGAACTAAAGACTTTATCAATAAAAGAAATGAATTTACTATAAATATTGGTTTAATTAAAAACAACATTCCTATTTTTGGCATTGTTTATGCCCCAAAAATGCCAAATGCACCGCTTTATTATATAGATGAAAATAAGAAATTAATTTGCTTTGAAGTTCTTAATAATAAAAAACGAGAAATAAATCCAAGCAAAGTAATCAAAAAAGATAAAATCACAATAGTAACCAGTAAAAGATGTAAAAATGAAACCATAAATTCATATCTTCAAGATAATTTTCCAAAAATAAACGTCAGTAAAATAGAGGTAAAACATATCTCGTCATCATTTAAATTTTGTGAGTTAATTGAAGATAGAACTGATATATTTCTAAACTTAGAGCCAACAATGGAGTGGGATACTGCAGCAGGACATGCCTTAGCCATAGCTAATCAGGCAATAACTCTAAATCCAGATAAAACCTTACTAAGATATAACAAGATTGATTTAAAGAATAATGGCTTCATTGCTATTTCAAAATATATTCAAGAAGGTTTTTTATAATCTTATTTTACTAAAGAGAGGAATTGGTATTATGTATCATTTTGCTACATATTGTATTGTTTTAATACATATTATGTATAATTTTGACACATTAATATCTGATCTAAAATAACGCAAGCCATCATAGCCTGACCAACTGGAACAGCTCTAATACCAACACAAGGATCGTGACGACCCTTAGTTATAATTGTGGTATTATTGCCATTAACATCAATGGTTTTTCTTGGAGTTAAAATAGAACTGGTGGGCTTTACTGTAAAGCTAGCAACTATATCCTGACCAGAAGAAATACCAGCTAAAATACCCCCAGCATTATTAGCTGAAAATTGTACCTTACCCTCATCATCAATCCACATTTCATCAGCATTATCTTCACCACTTAAAGATGCAACCCCCTCTCCAGAGCCAATTTCAACTGATTTTACCGCATTAATACTCATAAAGGCATTAGCAATATGACTATCTAATTTATTATAAATTGGCTGACCAATGCCAGCAGGAACATTCTTTGCTACAACTTCAATTTTTGCCCCAATCGAGCTGCCATTTTTTCTAATCTTTGTTAAATATTCTTCTAAATCAATAATTAGATTTTTATCTGGACAGAAAAAATCATTTTGATCAATTTGTTTATAATCAAAATTATCACGATTTATTTTCTTGTCTCCCATTTGTGATAAATAAGCTTGAATTTCAATATTGTATTTTTCTTCTAAAATTTTTAAAGCAATCGCGCCAGCTGCAACACGCATTGCCGTCTCCCTAGCCGAAGATCTACCGCCACCACGATAATCTCTAATACCATATTTTTTAAAATAGCTGTAATCACCATGACCTGGTCGAAATTTATCTTTTATGTCAGCATAATCTTTACTTTTTTGATCTTCATTATAGATAATTAAAGAAATTGGAGTTCCTGTGGTTTTACCCTCAAAAACACCAGATAATATTTTAACCCTATCACCCTCTTGTCTTTGGGTGGTAAATTTTGATTGCCCAGGCTTTCTTTTATCGAGATATTTTTGAATATCTTCTTCATTTAAATTAATCATCGATGGGCAGCCATCAACAACGCAACCTATAGCCTCACCATGACTCTCGCCCCAGCTAGTAAAAGAAAACAAATCACCAAATCTATTTGTCATTATTTAGTTTTTTTAATTATTAATACAGGATTATCGCTAAAAGTTAAATTATTACCATTATCGCTAACTAATAATTTGCCAGCTTTAATATTAACAGCCTCACCGTCAGCTATAACGTCAAATAGCAATATGTCTTCATTATTTTTATGTATAGCTTCTTTTGCCTCCATATTATAATAACTATCCTTGCTATGTTCAAACTTTATTTTTGGATTAATCATTACCTTCTTTATAATGCTACTTTTCTGATCTTTATATTTTGCAACAAATTTTATTACATTACTATTTTTATAAAAACCCAGCATAAAAAATAAAATAAGTCCTAAAAATATCAATAAGGCACTAGAAATTATCAAATATTTTCTAATCTTACTGTAAATGCTAATATTTTTAACTATATATTGTCTTTTATTGTACATTTATAATTTATTATAATCTTTTAAACTATATTCATCTACCTGAATTGCATCATTTATTGCCTCCTGAGCTGATTTTAAAATATTAGCTTCTGATTTAGTGATGATTTTCTTTTTTACTGCTTCATTTAATATTTCTAAAATAGGTTTTTTCGGCAATTTTTTAGATCTAATATTCTGATTTAATTTAGCAATTAAATCACCGGAATCTCTAAATAATTTTAAAGCATTTTCCAATCTTCCCATTGCTTCATTTTTATTTTTTGATAGATAGATTCCTGCCGTAATTTTTTCTCTGAATTGATCATTATTTAATGATAGTGCTGCAATTTTATGAGATAATTTATCACTAGGATTACTGTCAAATCTATTAATTCTCGCAAATATTTTAAAGGGATATATTAAAATTTTTAATATTTTATTTTCAAATAAATTATCAAATAAACCATCAAAAGCAAGTTGCATTTTCGTAAATAAATCCTTCATAATATATTTCACTACTAATTCATCATCTTTCTTAGATCCATCCTCTTGAAATTGTTTTAAAACAGCAACCCCAATATACATATAAGATAAAATATCACCAAAACGACCATTAATCTTCTCCTTTCTCTTTAAATTACCACCAAAGAATAGCATTGCCACATCAGCCAAATAAGCAAAGGTTGCACTTGCCCAAGCTAATTTCCTTTCATATCTACCCACAATTCCTTTATGGCTAGGAATGAATAATCTACCACGAGTTAGGCTAAGTAAAGCTGACCTAACTTTATTGCGCAACATATGTCCAAAATGTGCAAAAAACGCTTTATCAAAACTTCTTAAATCCCCTTTTTCTAAAGCTTCCATCTCTTTATAGGCATAAGGATGGCACATTATAGAGCCCTGACCAAAATGAATCAGGCTTCTAGTAATAATATTTGCTCCTTCAACAGTAATGGAAATAGGAACAGAAAAATAAGGATTAGCTAAAATATTTCTTTTACCCTTGATTATACCAGCTCCACCAGCAATATCCATACCATCATTAATAATTTTTCTAAACATTTCTGTGGAATGATATTTAGCAATAGCAGAAACTACAGCTGGCTTTATTCCAGCATTTACAGCTCCGGCAGTGAATGATCTAATGGCTTCCATTTGATAATTATTAGAAATTATACGCACTAAAGCCTCTTCAACACCCTCAAATTTACCAATAGAAAGACCAAATTGTTTTCTAATGTTAGCATAAGCAGTAATATAGCGAGTTACTAATTTAGCACCTCCAGCACTTGTAGACGGCAAAGATATTCCCCTACCTGCAGCCAAACATTCCATCAACATCTTCCAACCCTTACCAATACCACTTTCTCCGCCAATTATGTCATCCATATCAATAATTACATCCTCGCCATTAATTGGAGAATTAATGAAATGAGTAGATAAAGGGTTATGTCTTCTACCTAAAATAACACCTTTAATATCACTTTTGATCAAAGCGCAAGTAATACCAAGATCTTCACCTTTTTTTAATATATTCTCTGGATCCTTTAATTTAAAAGCTAAACCAATTACAGTTGATACTGCCCCAAGAGTAATGTAACGCTTTTTCCAATTTAATTTGATTTTAATTTTATTTTTATCTTTAAAAATGACACCGTCAGATTCAATAGAATTAGCATCACTACCAGCACCAGGCTCCGTCAAAGCAAAACATGGTATATCTTTTCCAGATGCTAATCTTGGCAAATAATAATCTTGCTGCTTTTTGGTGCCATAATATAATAATAATTCAGCAGGACCAAGAGAATTAGGCACCATAACTGTAATAGCTAAAGGAACAGATCTTGAAGAAAGTTTTTGAATCACCGCACTATGAGCATAAGCAGAAAAGCCAAGACCACCATGTTTTTTTGGAATTATCATACCAAAGAACTGCTTTTTCTTAATAAAAGCCCAAATCTCTTTTGTTAAATCTTTTGTTTTTGAGACCTCATCATCATCACACATTGCACATAATTGCTCCGTTTCATTATCCAAAAAATCTTGCTCTTCTTTAGTTAATTTTGGATATTTTTGCTTAAAGATCCATTTAAAGTCTGGTTTTCCAGAAAATAACTGACCGTCAACCCATACATTGCCAGACCTAAGCGCCGTCCTTTCTGTGTCAGAAATTTTTGGTAATAATTTTAATTTTTTAATTAATTTAACAATATATCTTGTTATTAAATATCTCCTAAGAGATCTAAATCCAATAATAAATGGAATTGCCGCATACCACATCCAGAAAGTTGACTGTGGATCAAATTGTAAAATTAAAACAAAACCTAAAACAATCCAAGAGTAAATAGAAAAGCCATTATAGGCAAAAATTACCGCCAAAAACAATATGGAATAATTAAAAATATGTAAATTTGCTGAAATTAATAAATATAGATCATTCATTTTATTCTCCTTGATTTTTTAACATTAACTGACAAGATGTTTTGACTAAATTTCTAACTCTTAATATATAAGAAGCTCTTTGCGTAGGAGAAATAACACCCCTAGCATCAAGTAAATTTAATATATGGCTAGCCTTTAAAGCCTGCTCATAAGCTGGAATTGGTAATTTTTTTTCACTAAGAAGCTCTGACTGCTGCTCTATTTCATCAAAATTCCTAAATAAATTATCAATATTAGAATATTCCATCATGAAGGCTGAGCTTTGCTGTTCATTTTCTAAAAAAACATCTCTATAAGTAATTTTTTTATCTCCTGATTTACCATTCCAATCAATATCGAAAATACTATCAACTCCCTGAATATGCATAGCAATTCTTTCAAGTCCATAAGTTAATTCACCAGGAATAAGTTCACATTCAATGCCACCAACTTGCTGCATATAGGTAAATTGAACAATTTCCATACCATTATACCAAACTTCCCAACCAAGACCAGCTGCTCCAACAGTAGGATTCTCCCAATCATCTTCAACAAAACGAATATCGTTTAATTTTGTATCAATACCAATTCTTCTCAAACTTTCCAAAAATAAATCCTGTATATCATTAGGTGCAGGCTTTAATAAAACCTGATATTGGTAATAATGACCCAGGCGATTAGGGTTCTGACCGTATCTGGCATCAGTTGGCCTACGGGAAGGTTGTACATAAGCAACATTCCAAGGTTTTGACCCAATTGCCCTTAATATTGTTGCTGGATGAAGCGTTCCAGCCCCAACCTCACTATCAAAAGGCTGTAAAATAGCACAACCATAATCAGACCAGTAATTTTGCAAGGTTGCAATAATATTTTGAAATGATTTATCTTTCATGATGATAATAATACTTAATTACTTTCTTAATAAATATATTTCTAAATCAAAAATCACATTGCAAATGAATTGCCACAACCACAATTAGCAGTTGCATTAGGATTATTAATTTTAAAATAAGAACCGCCCAAATTAGAAACAAAATCTAAAGAACAGCCTTTTAAAAATTCCAAAGATGTCTTATCTATTACAATGATTATTTGATTCTCTTCCTCTATTTTTAAATCATCATCATGAATCTCGCCATCTAAATTGAAATTATATTGAAAACCACTGCAGCCACCACCAAGAACCTTAATGCGTAAATATTTTTTGACATTCTCATCCTTAGCTCTAATTTCTACAATTCTTTTTACCGCACTATCTGTAACTTTAATAACTTCTTCCATCATAGATTTAACTTTTTTTAAAATTAATTTCATCAATTTTTTTAACTCCACCTCTTTTTTTTAGCTCATCAATAACTTCACTTAAATCAATATCCTTAATTGCAATTAAAGCCATTAGATGGTAAATAACATCAGCCGCCTCCCCTATTAATTCTTCTCTTTTTTTACCATATTGCATTTCAATATTAGCAATACTAAGCTCAAAAGCTTCCTCCATTAATTTTTTACTAACAGCTTCAGAGGTTAGGCTAGCTAAATAAGCTGTATAAGATTTACTAGGATCTAGATTTTTTGATCTTTCCTTTATCTGGGTAAATAGATTTTCTAAATAAGAAGAATTGCTCATTTTCAATAAAATTAATAATATAAACATTAACGCTAAATGACACCATTTAAAAAATAAGATTTATCGGTATCTTAAGGTATTATACCATTTTAACTTCTAAAACAGTTATTTTATTAAATGATTAAATTCGTTATCTTTTTAGTTAAAATTGATAAAAAGCCTCGTACAATATGTTCATATTGCAGCTCGTTTTTTACCAATTTTACCATAAAAATATTTAGAATTTAATTCATTTATAAGTTAGAATGGTATTATCTATAAATCAAAAACTTGGGTGTTAATTAAAAAAATCAAAATTTTGATTTACAGACAATCCCCTTAACGACAGTCTAACAGAATATATATATTTAATCAAGTAGTATTTTTTTATAAAATTCTATAATTTTTTTATTTAAAGCACCCTGATGTCTATGAATTATTTCCCCCTTCTTATTTATTAAAAATGTCTCCGGAACAGCTTTAACAAACAATAACTTCAATAATTCACCCTTTTTATCAACTCCAATTTTTATGTAAGGATTTTGATATTTTTCTAAGTATTTTTTAGTATTTTCATCAATATCCTGAAAAGCAACGGCATAAATATCAACCAAACCGCTTTTTGATAATTTTATTAATTCATCATGCTCAGCTAAACAGGTAGTGCACCAAGAAGCAAAAATATTAAGTAAAGAATAATTGTTTTTAACCAAATCTTCATTGGTTAATTTATCATTTTTATCATAAAGATTAGTAAAAGATAATTCTGGTAATTTAATAGATTGAGCACGATTAAATTCTGCTAAGCTATTCTGCTCTTCTTTTAATTTGTAAACAGCTAAAAAACCTAAAATAAAAATCAATATCAATACCAGCAAAGGCAATAATGACAATAAATTCTTTGATTTAGGCATCTTTTTTAAATAACATGATATAATTTACATCCAGATTATCAATTAATTTCCATTTATCATCAAAAACATCATAATCAAAACCCTTCTCTTCTAATAATGTAAAATCACCACTGTCTAAAACCATATCATTAATCTGAGAGGGCTTTAAAAACTTCTTCCAATCATGAGTTCCAATTGGTAACCATTTTAAAATATACTCAGCACCAATAATGGCCTTCAAATAAGAGGAAATAGTTTTATTTAAAGTTGCAATCAATAAAATACCATCTTTTTTTAAGCATTTTGTTAAAAATCCAATAAAATCTTCAATATTATCAACATGTTCCACCACTTCCAAAGCCAAAACAACATCAAATTTTTTTGTTTTTTTAGAAAAATCTTCGATATCAATATTTTGATAATTAATATTTAACCCGGATTCTTTAGCGTGTAATTTTGCAACTTCAATATTCTTTATAGAAGCATCAATTCCAGTCATTTTCGCCCCCATTTTTGCCAAAGGCTCACAAATTAAACCACCCCCACAACCAATATCAGCAATCTCTATATTTTTTAAAGGTAGGCTTTGATCTTTAACCTGAAAATTCTCAATTATTTTATTTTTAACAAATTCTATTCTAATTGGATTAAATTTATGAAGAGGCTTAAATTTACCACTCTCATCCCACCATTCTTGAGCTATATCCGAAAACTTCTTCACCTCCTTTGAATTTATTGTATTTTGACTCATATTAACTATTAACTTTACAATTAATTATTCATTAAAAAATTAAGAAATAATATTATCTTTTGCCATCCAATTTTTAACCTTGACCACCAAAAATAAATGCACTTTTTTTACTCCAAGCATTACAGCAATATCCTGTCTTGCCAATTCTCCTATTTCTTTAATAACAGCACCTTTTTTACCTACAATTATTGCTTTTTGACTCTCACGCAAAACACAAATTGTTTGATAAATTTTAACATCACCATTATCAAAGTTCTGCCAAGAATCATTTTCTATATGCACTGAATAAGGCAAATCTTGATGTAGTTTTATAAATAATTTTTCCCTCGTAATTTCACTTGCCAGATATTTTATTGGCGCATCAGTTATTTCATCATCACGAAATATCCAGGGAGAATTTTTAGTAATTTTGATTAAATGATTTTTTAGAAGATCAGTGCCATCACCAGACTCAGCGCAAATCATAAAAATATTTTCTAATCCCTTGGACGATACATCAGCAATAATTGTTAATAATTTTGCCTTTTTTACTAAATCAATTTTATTAATAGCAATAATTGGTTCAATTTCATGTTTTTTTAAATCAATTAAAATATTTTTTATATGTTCATCGCAGCCCTTTTGGGAATCAATTAATAAGCAAACATTATCAGCATCTTTAATGCCTTGCCAAGCTGATTTAACTATTGAACGTTCCAAGAGGCGATTTTTATTTGGAATAAAAATACCAGGAGTATCAAAAAAAACAATCTGGGTTTTATCTTCAACTAAAATAGCCTTGATTGTGTTTCTGGTAGTTTGAACCTTGGGAGATACAATGGAAACCTTCTGCCCAACTAAATGATTACTTAAGGTTGACTTACCAACATTTGGTGGGCCAATTAAGGCAATAACGCCACACTTTTCCTGATTATCCATATCTTATTTAGAAAGAATTGATTGAAGCTCTTCCGAAATCAAAAAAGCCAATTCCAAGCTTTGTGAAGAATTTAATCTAGGATCGCAGTGAGTATTATATCTTTGCTTTAAGTCAATTTCAGATATTTTATGATTTCCTCCTAAGCACTCTGTAACATCTTGTCCGGTCATCTCAAAATGAATACCACCAGCATAAGTTCCAATAGCTCTATGCACATTAAAAAATGATTTAATTTCACTTAATATATCATCAAATTTACGAGTTTTAAAATCACCAGCCTTAATAGTATTACCATGCATGGGGTCGCAAGACCAAACAACATTTCTACCTTCTCTTTTAACCTTTTCTACCAAAGGAGGTAGTAATTCCTCAACTTTTTTAGCTCCCATTCTGGAAATAAGAGTAATTCTGCCAGCTACATTATTAGGATTTAATATATCTAACAACTCCATTAAATCATCTTGAGAAATAGTAGGACCAACCTTAAAAGCAACAGGATTATTAATGCCTCTCATAAATTCAACATGAGCTTCTTGAGGATTACGAGTTCTGTCTCCAATCCAAAGCATATGAGCGCTTAAATCGTAATAACCCCTATGTTTATTGCTATGATTATTTCTAGTAAAGGCCTGCTCATAATTCAGCATTAAAGCCTCATGAGAGGTATAAAATTTTGCACTATTAAGCTGTAAAGTCTCTTTTAAATTAACACCACAAGACTCCATAAATGAAATTGATTGATTGATTTTATAAATTAATTCTTCAATGTTTTTATTCTTATCCAAACTATGAGCAAACTCTTCATTCCATCTATTAATATTTCCCAAACTAGAATAGCCACCAACAGCTAAAGATCTAATATAATTTAGAGTTGCCGCAGAATGAAAATAGCCAGTAATCAATTTTTCAGGATCACATATTCTAGCTTTTTCTGTAAATTCAATAGAATTAACATTATCACCCTTATAGCTCGGCAAAGTAACATTATTAATAGTTTCTGTATTGCTAGATCTTGGCTTAGCATATTGACCAGAAATTCTACCAACCTTAACAACTGGCTTTTTAGCGCCATACATTAAAGCCACTGTCATTTGTAATATCGTACGAAAGAAACTTCTAATATTATTATGATTAAATTCACTAAAGCTTTCAGCGCAATCTCCGCCTTGTAATAAAAAAGCCTCACCCCTTGAAACTTGAGCTAATTCACTTTTCAAATTCTCAATTTCATCGACACTAACCAAAGGAGGGAAAGATTCTAATTTTTTCTCTATTTTCTTTAATTCGTTTAAATCTCTATATTCAGGCTGTTGCTTTATTGGCAAATTACACCAAGATTCTAAATTCCAATTTTCTGTCATTTTATTATTATAGTTTAAAGATGGACTTTGATAAAATATTATACCATTTTAACTTTACAATTATCAAGATATTTTATAAAATTTAAGAAAATTAATTAATTTAAATATCAAAATGACAAAAACAATTGCCTTTGCTGGATCATACGGCGCTAATGCTGACCTTGCCTGTAAAACATTTTACCCAGAATGTAAAACATTATCATGTACCTCCTTTGCCGATGTATTTCAAGCTGTAAAAGATGAAAAAACTGATTACGGTATCATACCTCTTGAAAATTCTTATGCTGGCAGAGTATCTGAAATTCATAACCTACTCCAAGATAGCAATCTTTTTATAATAGCAGAGCATTTCTACCAAATAGAACACCATCTAGCAGCGCTAAAGGGCACTAAAATATCAGAAATTGAAGAAATATATTCTCATCCGCAGGCCTTAATGCAATGTAAGAACAATTTAAAAGACATTAAAGCAGAATTATTTAATTATTCCAACACAGCAGATGCAGCAAAATTAATCAAAGACAGTCAAGATAAAAATAAAGCCGCTCTTTGTTCAAAATTAGCAGCAGAAATCAATAATTTAGAAGTGATAAAAGAAAACCTTGAGGATGCCAAAAAAAATAATATGACCTTATGGATAGTTCTCTCAAAAGAAGCAATAGATCCAGAAATAAAAGAAAATACAAAAATAGTTACCACAATGCTTTTTACTGTACGAAATATCCCAGGATCACTCTATAAGTCACTTGGAGGTTTTGCCACTAACAATGTTAATATGCTGAAATTAGAAAGCTATATTCCTGGCGGCATTTCAACTCAAGCAAAATTCTTTATTTCAGTGGAAGGCCATCCAGATCAAGAAAATATCCGCCTCGCACTTGAAGAAATTGGCTTCTTCTCTAAAAGAATTAAAGTTTTAGGAGTTTATCCAGCTGACCCACTAAGATTTAAATAATATAAATGCGCATAATCTCAGGAAAGCACAAAGGTAGAAAATTATTAGATTGCTATAAATTAAAAAATCTTCGACCAACAACCAATAGAAACAGAGAATGTTTATTTAATATTCTTTTATCTGCAAGTTTTTTACAAGAAATTAATTTTGATTTAAAAAAATGCAATTTACTTGATGTTTTTTCTGGATCTGGAAGTATTAGTTTTGAAGCCTTATCAAGAGGATTAAAATCAGCCACTTTAATTGATAATAATACTGAAAATTTAGAGACCTCAAAGAAAAATGCCAAAATTCTTAACGAAGAAAAAAATTGTAATTTTATTAATTTTGATTTATCAAGAAATCTTTTTAAAAATAATAAAAATTATAATTTAATCTTCATAGATCCACCATATAATCAAAATCTAATAACTAGCACAATTAAAAATTTAAATAAAAATAATTTTATTGGAGATAATGCTCTGATTATAATTGAACATAGTAAATATGAAAAATTAGACCATAATGAGATTAAAAAAGAATCGCTAGAACTAATATTGGAAAAGAAATACTCAAAAACAACTTTTAGTTTTTTTATCAAAAAATAAAGTCTTAAAAATACTGTATCAAAATAATATGATATGTATTATTTAAAAAAACTAGCTACTTTCTTAAAAAAAGTCTGAGATTTAGGATTGGAATTATCAGTAATTAAAGAATCAAGATCGCTCAATAAAGATTTTTCTTTTGAGCCAAGCCTAACTGGAGTTTCAACAAAAATATCAATATACATATCACCTCTTCTATTGCCAGAGTTTATGATAGTCATGCCTTTAGATTTTAAACGAAAACGATCATTAGTTTGTGAGCCCTCAGAAATCTTTAAGCGCGCTTTTACTCCATCGATAGTTGGAACTTCAACAGTTCCACCAAGTGCCGCTATAGTCATTTTAATTGGCACGGTAACATAAATATCATGATGCTTTCTATTAAAAAATTGATGATTTTTTACGGAAACAAAAACATAAAGATCTCCAGATTCTCCTCCTCTAACTCCTGATTCACCCTCGCCTGCTAAGCGTATTTTATTACCATCCTCAACACCGGCAGGAATTTTTACCGATAAATTACGATCTTTATTTACCCTACCTTGACCAGAGCAAGTTGAACAAGGATTCTTAATAACTTGACCAATGCCATTGCAAGACCCGCAGGTTCTCTCAACAATAAAGAAACCCTGCTGAGCTCTTACCTTGCCACTTCCTTGACAAGTAGAACAATTAGAAGGACTCTTGCCATCTTTAGCGCCACTTCCATCACAACTAGAACAAGAGCTAGCAATAGAAAATTTAATTTTTTTCTCAATTCCTCTAAAAGATTCAGCTAAATCAACCTCTAAATTATATCTAATGTCAGAACCACGCATAGAAACACTTCTCTTCTGACCTCTGCCACCACTAAGATCACCAAATATATCGCTGAAATTACTAAAGATATCACCAAAATCACTAAAACCGCCAGACCCACCAAAACCTCCAGAGCCTCCAGAGCCTCCACCTTGATCAAAAGCACCATGTCCATATTGATCATAAGCTGATTTTTTTTGATCATCCTTTAGAACCTCATAAGCTTCTGTTGCTTCTTTAAATTTCTTTTCAGAAGCTGCATCTCCAGGGTTTCTATCTGGATGGAACTTCATTGCCAATTTGCGATAAGATTTTTTAATCTCACCAGCATCGGCAGACTTAGAAACACCTAAGATATCGTAATAATCTCTTTTTGTCATTTTGATATTTACCTAATAAGTACTATAAACCGGTAGAATTCTGAGCTAAATATTCAGCAACACCCTTGGCATTAGCAACCATACCTTTCTTGCCCTTATTCCAGCCAGCAGGACAAACTTCTCCATGCTCTTGATGAAATTGTAAAGCATCAACCATTCTTAAAGCTTCCTCAATACTTCTTCCAAGTGGCAAATCATTAATAATTTGATGACGAACATTACCCTCTTGATCAATTAAAAAAGTACCTCTAAAAGCAACGGCATCATTTGTTAAAACATCATAATCACGGGCAATTTGCTTAGTTAAATCAGCAATTAAAGGATATTGCACCTGACCAATGCCACCATCATTGATTGCTGTATTTTTCCAAGCTAAATGTGAAAATTGAGAATCAACTGAAACACCTATAACTTCAACATCGCGATCTTTAAATTCTTGCAATCTATTATCAAATGCAATGATTTCAGAAGGACAAACAAAAGTAAAATCCAAGGGATAGAAAAATAATATACCAATCTTTCCTTTTAAGTAAGAAGAAAGGTTAAAATTTTCATTAATTTCATTATTTGGCATAACTGCACAAGCTGTGAAATCAGGGGCTTTTTTTCCAACTAAAACTGACATAATATAATAAATTTTAAATTAATAACATTATTTAAGTAAAAAACACTATAACTACTTCTAAAACTCTACCTAAAGCTTCATTATTTTTAAGCGTCTCTTTACAAATAGACTATCTCAAAAAATATATAGTTCTCTTTGTTAAAAATCAAGATCTCTTTTAAAAAAAAGTAGTAATATTAAATTTATTAAATAAGATAACCAGTAAATAATACCAAATCCCAACTTTAATGAATTAAATTCTAAATAATTTTTTAGACAAAATATGAAAACTGTTTTTTCAGGAATACAGCCATCCGGCAATTTACATATTGGAAACTATTTCGGATCAATTGCTAATTGGATAGATTTGCAAAATAATCATAAGTGTATTTTTGGAATTATGGATCTTCATGCCATTACAGTTCAGCAAAACCCAAAAGAATTGCAAAAAAATATTCTTCAATGCGCAATCATCTATTTAGCTTGCGGTATAGATCCTAAAAAATCAATTATCTTTACTCAAAGCAGTGTCAAGGAACATGCAGAGCTAGCCTGGATCTTGTCTTGCTTTACACCACTTGGATGGCTTAATCGCATGACTCAATTTAAAGAAAAATCCCTAACATCTAATAATCAAAATTTAGGACTCTACGCCTATCCAGCACTTATGGCAGCAGATATTCTTCTTTATAAAACCAATATAGTTCCAACGGGAGAGGATCAAAAGCAACATTTAGAATTAACCAGAGATATTGCCCTTTCAATGAATAATCATTTTAAAACTGAATTTCTACAAATTCCAGAACCATTAATAATAGGTGAAAATAAAAGAGTAATGTCCTTAATTGAAGGATCATCAAAAATGAGTAAGTCCGACCCAAGTGAATATTCCCGTATAAATCTTAGTGATGATAGCGAGATTATTGCCAAAAAATGTAAAAAAGCCAAAACAGACTCGGAAAATATTATTACTTACGATAAAAAAAGACTTGAATTATTTAATTTAATCAATATTTTTGCAGCTTGCGAGAATAAAAAACCAGAAATACTCGCTAAAAAATATCAAAATAGCGGCTTTGGTACATTTAAGAAAGATTTCTCTGAAAGTCTAATTAATAAGATTATACCTATACAAAAAAATATTAAAGATTTAAATAATAATCTAGATTATGTTAAGGACATAATAGAGCAAGGTCATGATAAAGCCAGAGAAATAGCTTCTCAAAATTTAACAGAAATTAAAAAAATTATCGGATTAGCCTAAATAAATTAATAATGAAAAATTATAAAAAAACCAATATAACTAACAGATCGCTAGAGGATGAGATTACTAGATTAAAAAAAGAGATGAACGGCGTTATATTAGCGCATTATTATCAAGATGAAGAAATACAGGATATCGCTGATTTCGTTGGTGATTCACTAGATTTGTCAAGAAAGGCAGCTCAAACAAATGCTGATGTAATTATTTTTTGTGGAGTTACATTTATGGCTGAAGTTGCAAAAATTCTCAGCCCTAAAAAGACAGTTATAATCCCAGATATGAACGCCGGATGCAGCCTTGAAGAATCTTGCCAGCCTGCGGCTTTTAAAAAATTTAGAGAAAATAATCCAAATCATCTAGCTATCACCTATATAAATTGCTCCGCTGAAATTAAAGCATTATCAGATATTGTTGTCACTTCAACCAATGCTAAAAAAATTATTGAGCAAATACCACAAGATACACCAATTATATTTGCACCAGATCAGCATTTAGGTAGATATATCTCAAAAGAAACTAATAGAGAAATGCTGTTATGGCAAGGTAGCTGCATAGTTCATGAGCAATTTAGCGAAAAGGAATTGGTTAAATTAACAGTAAAACATCCAGATGCCCACATTATAGCCCACCCAGAATGTCCAGAAAATCTACTAAATTATGCTCATCATATTGGCTCGACTTCCTCTTTAATTAATTTTGTTAAAGAAAACCAAAATAGTGAATTTATTGTTCTAACGGAACCAAATATAATTCACAAAATGAGACAGGAAAATCCAAATGCAAAATTTTATGATTGTAAATTCATTAATCAATCTGGCTGTGTATTGTGCAATAATTGCCCTTATATGCAATTAAATAATATGGAAAAATTACACCATATTCTCAAAAGCCATCAAGAGGGAAAGGTGATAAATGAAATTACTTTGGATAAGAATTTAGCTAACAAAGCCAAAAATTCCCTAGTCAAAATGCTAGAAATGTCTTAAAAAGCAATAAAATGGATATTATTAGAAATATAAATAATATTTCAGAAAAGTTTAAAAACTCCTCCTTAACACTTGGAAATTTTGACGGATTACATAAGGGACATCAAGAAATATTAAAATTCACTAAAGAACTAGCTAACACAGACCAGCAAAAATCAGCCTTATTGACTTTCGAGCCACATCCTCGTCATTTTTTCAATAAAGATAAAAGTAAAAATAGTAGAATTTACTCTCTTTCACAAAAATTAAAAATAATTCAACAAGAAAATTTAGTGGATATTGTTTTTCTCATGAATTTTAATCAAAATTTAGCTAATTTATCAGCACAAGATTTTATTAAAAATATTTTAATAAAAAAATTACAACCAAAAAATATTATTATCGGCTATGATTTTAGCTTTGGCAAAAATAGACTTGGTAATTGTGATCTACTTAAGGAATTATCAGATCAATATAATTATAAATTACATCAAATTAAAGCCAAAACAAATTCAGGTCAGAAAACTTACTCCTCAACCTTAGCTAGAAAGTTAATAGAAGAAGGGAATATAAAAAATACCGCAGAAATTCTAAATCGCAATTATGAAATTCAAGGAAAAATTATAAAAGGTCAGCAAAATGGCAGAAAAATTGGCTTTAACACCATAAATATTAAACCAAAATATCACATCATTAAGCCAAAATTTGGAGTCTATAAAACCATCACTCAAATATCTGGAAAAAATTATAATTCTATTACGAATTTTGGCATAAAACCAACATTCACAGATCAAAAACCATTATTTGAGACTCATATTTTTAATTTCAACCAAGATGTTTATGGCAGAATAGCTAAAATACAATTTTTAGATTTTATTAGACCAGAAATAAAATTTGATAATATCAATGAATTGAAGCATCAAATAATACAAGATTGTAAAAATGCCAAGATATAAAATCACCATTGAATATGATGGCACAAATTATTGCGGTTGGCAAAAACAGCCAGATCAAAAAACTATACAATCAACCATTGAGCTCTCTCTTAAAAAAATATTTAAAAAAGATATAGAAATTTTTGGATCCGGAAGAACTGACTCAGGAGTTCATGCCCTGGGTCAAGTTGCTCATTTTGATTTAGAAAAAAAATTAACAGAATTTGAAATAATGATGGCCATAAATCACAATATTGGCCATGAAGAAAATATCTCCATTATAAAATGTGAAGAGGTAGAAGTTAACTTTCATAGTCGCTTTAACGCCAAAATGCGCTTCTATGAATATAAAATTATCAATCGTACAGCAAGATTAACTTTAAACAAAAAAAGAGCTTGGCATGTTCCAATTAAGCTAGATCTAGCCAAGATGCAAGAATCAAGTCAGTATTTTATTGGAACTCATGACTTTAGCAGCTTTAAAGATAGTGAATGTCAAACCAAAAATTCAATCAGAACTATAAATAATATCAAAATTACTCAAAATAACGATGTTATATTGTTTGAAATATCAGCAAAATCATTTCTTCACCATATGGTAAGAAATATTGTCGGCACACTTTATTTAGTAGGAAAAAATAAATTAGCAATAGATGAAATTGTAAATATTTTAGAAGCAAAAGATAGAACAAAATCAGGGCCAAATGCTCCTGCCTACGGTCTTTATTTCACCAAAGTGGAATATTAACAGTAAATTTCAACTTTAAATTCTTATACCAATTCTTAATCTTTAAAATTAAGTTAAAATAATAAATAATCTAACTTCATATTTTTTAATTAAAATCTACAAAAAGCCCATAAAAAATATTATGAAATATGAACATACAGACTACTCTTTTTTATAATTTTTATCTAAAAAATATTTTGCCTATATCATTCATTAAAGATTAAGAATTGGTATTATTAATCAGATAATCCTTTTGATCTTCTTTCCTCCATCATGGCTACCCAGCCACTTTTCGCCCTAATTCTTCTAGCATTAATTCTTTCCTTAAGTTCAACCGCCCTATTATCTTTAGCATATTTTTCACGCCATTTATTTTTTTCTTTTAAGTTTCGTTCTCTTTTTTCCTTTTTCCTATCGTCCTTTTTCTTGCTTAACCCCCTACTTACTAAATCAATAGTGATTTGTCGATTTTTATCATGCAATCTTTTATGGTGCATAATAATATTATCAACAAACATGCGAAACCTCCTTCTAGCCATCTTCTTTCCCTTGGATCTTGACATAGTTTTTAAACCTGCCGCACCAAATAATAAAGAATAAACACCAGAACCGCTCGGCAGAGATCTGCCAGTCTTGGCCATACTGGATATTGCCCCTATTGATGTCGAATCTATATAGCGCATAAACTATTGGTTAAAGAAAAGATCTTAATATTAAAATTTAAAAAACACATTGCACCAAATCTAAAGCTTTAATGAATGATGTAACTAAAGATTTTTTCCAAGAAAAATTATAAAAAAGTCGTCAGTATGTTCATATTTTAACGAGGCTTTTTATGATTTTAATCAAAAAATATAAAGTTAGATTATTTATTATTTTAACCCATTTTAAAGTTGGGAATTGGTATTATACAACATTACTTAATTTTGTGCAAGTTATTTAATGAAGAAAAAACTTTAATATTGCAGCAAATTATTCAAAAAATATTGTGCCTGTATCATTCATTAAAGGTGGGAATTGGTATTATTTACCAATACAAAAACCAGAAAATATCTTATCCAACACATCATCAACCTCCACCCTTCCTGATATTTTTCCTAAATTTCTAATAGCAACTCTTAGATCCTCACTTGCTAGTTCAATTTCTTTATTTAAAGAAAATTCTTTTAAACTATCTATAGTTTCACCCAAAATATCGCGATATCTAGCTCTTGTAATTAAAGGATTAGAGTTATTTAAAGTTATTTTTTTAATTTTACTTTCAATTTCTTCCAGCAATATATCTAAATTAATTTTATTTTTAATTGAAACTAAAATTGGCCTAAACTCAGCTATTCTAGCTGGTATTTCCACCTCCCTTAAATCAATCTTATTAATCACAATCAAAGAATCCTCATCAATTAATTCCAGATTAGCATAATCAAAATTTTCAATATCATCACCATTAATAACTAGAATTTTTAAATCAGATTCATTAGCCTTCCTTAGAGATCTTTTCACGCCTTCCTGCTCAATAATGTCATTAGAATCCCTAATGCCAGCAGTATCAGCTATTACAACTTTAAAACCTGCAATCTGTAAAGCTACCTCAACAATATCTCGCGTTGTTCCTGCTATATCAGCAACAATTGCCACATCGCTTTTTGCTAAATAATTAATCAGGCTAGACTTACCAGCATTAACTTGACCAATAATAGCTAAGGATAGGCCATTTTTTATCTTAAAACCAATTTTATTATCGTCTAAATGTTCTAATATTGCTAAATTTAGCTTATTTACCCTATTCTCCAAATCATCGATAATATTTTTAGGTAAATCTTCATCAGGAAAATCAATAAAAGCTTCTAAATTAGCCATAATATCTATTAATTCACTTCTCCAATCTTCATAAATTCGACTCAAATCACCATTCATTTGTCTCATTGATTGTCGATGTTGCTGCCTGGTCTCGCTTTTAATTAAATCTGCTATTGCTTCAGCCTGAATTAAATCCATCTTACTGTTTAAGACTGCAATTTTACTAAATTCACCAGGATCAGCCATTCTAACATCGTCAATTTCACTTAAAATCGCCATAATCCTCTCCAAAACATAAACCGAACCATGAATATTAATCTCCACAACATCTTGACCCGTAAAGCTATTTGGACCCTTAAAATAAGTAATTAAAGCTTGATCCAGCTCTTCCTGTAAAATAGGATCAATTATTTTGCATAAAGTTGATTTTCTGTCTATCAAATCTTGATTTATACCAAGAAATTGCATGCAAGAAAGAGTTTTATCCCCAGAAATTCTTAAAATAATAACAGCGCCACTAGAAATAGCGGTAATGGGAGCAAATATTGTAGCCATTTATGGAAAAATAGGAAGTAAATTTAAACCTTCTCTTTCGTCAAAGCCAAATAAAATATTCATATTCTGTACAGCCTGACCAGAAGAGCCCTTGGTTAAATTATCAATCACGCTAACAATAACCATTTTACCAGCAATTCGTGACTCAAATAAAGCAATTTTACAATTATTAGTAGCTAAAACATCACGCGTAGAAGGATATCCACTAACTATTTCAACGAAATATTCATCTTCAAAATAAGTTTCAAGGGTATTTTTTGCATCTGAAATCTTTATATTATCATTTAAATCAACATAAATGGTTGAAATAATTCCTCGATTCATTGGCACTAAATGCGGAGTAAAGCTAATTTTAATATCATTAGAATTACTTACAAATTGCAATTCTTGCTCTATTTCCGCTAAATGACGATGAATATTAACATTATAGGCTTTTACACCTTCATTAACCTCAGTAAATAGTAGGCTTTCTTTTAAAGCACGCCCTGCCCCGCTAATTCCAGATTTAGAATCAATAATAATATTATCTTGCTTGATAATTTTTGACTCAAGAAGTGGCAATAAAGGCAATAAAGCAGAAGTTGGATAACATCCTGGGCAAGCAATAAGGCGTGGTTGAGATTTTTTAATATCTTTTCGTACAAATTCACTTAAGCCATAAATTGCCTCATTTTGTAATTCAGGAGAAATATGGTCAGACCCATACCATTTCTTATAATCATCAATATTTTTAAGACGAAAATCAGCAGATAAATCAATAATCTTTAAATGATCTAAATTTTTATCAATCAAGATATCGCCGATTATTTTCTGGCTAGTAGCATGTGGTAAGCAGCAAAAAACCAGATCAATCTCTTTTAAATTAATCTCTTCTAATTTTTGAATTTTAGGCAAATTATAGCTTGATAAATGAGGATATATATCCTTTATCTCTTTTCCAGCATTGGCAAACGCAACTAAATTAACAATCTCAGCCTTTTGATGATTTAATAAAATACGAATCAACTCAACACCAGTATATCCAGAAGCGCCAATAATTGCTATTTTTATTTTTTTCAACATATAATTAAATATTTATTAAAGATGAGAATTGGTATAACATCAAATCATAACAAAAGAAAATATAATTTTCAAGCCTATAGCAAGTCGTCAAATGATAATGACTTTCAAATACCATTTAATTCACAAAAAAAAGGCCCTCTTTAAATATTAAAGAGAGCCTTTAAATAATATTTTGAATTCAAATTAGAATTCTAAATAATTAAATTAGAAATTAAAAGATACGCCTACTTTTACAACTTCATAGTCAGTTCTGAAGCTATCAGTTGTATTTAAAGCATCTTTTGTTTTACCAAACTCAGAAACTTCATAAGCAACACTAAGGTTAAGAGTGTCATCTAAAGCATAATCTAAACCAAGACCATAAATAAATGCTTCTTCAGTTATGTCAGCGCCATTATCTATACGATTTTCTGAATGACCAATAGTTATAAAAGCTGCAACTTTATCATTAACATCATAACCAACATCAAGCTTAACGCCGTAGCTATATCTTAATTCAACAGTTTTAGCATTATTTTCATTAGCATTATTGTTGAAAAATACACCAGGAGCAATAAAGAAAGTATCAAGATCAATAACTCTTTTATAATTAACACCAACGCCAATATCAGAATTTGATTGAGTTTCAAAATTTGATCTAGTATTTAATAAATCAAGACCAATATAATTTCCAGCATTTTTTGCGCTTGCTAAAGATGCTAATAAAGAACCAATAATAGCACTAATAATAAATAGTTTTTTCATAATTTTAAAAAAATTTAATTAATATTTAAATACTTAAAGAAAAATTAAGCATTATTTTAAAAATCAAACCGAGATTATTATTAGTAATAAAATCTGATTCAATAATTTGGCAACAAAATAGTTACAAATCAAATATTAATGGATAAATTAATAATATTCAAGGAAAGTTAATATGGCTGTGTCATTTTTATACAACTCCTCAGGCCTTTATTTGCAAGGCTTAAGGATATATATACAAAAAACCATAAATAAGAATTATTTTTTCATTTTCTTCATTTTCTTACGATATTTTCTAGGCTCAATAAAAGCTCCACGCCAAATGCCAAGCCTTTTTTCACTGGCTATATCTTCAATTTCTTGCAACTTAGGATCAATTTTATTAAAAGAATAAAGTATTACCATGCCATTTTTAACCAAATTCATATTAATATTTTCTTCTTTTAAATAACAATCTCCTAAAAATCTATTATACATATCTTTCTTTTTATATTTACAGGTAACAAATTTACCATTAATCATATCTTGTAAGAATTTAGCTGATATTTTGCCGCAATCATATTCAACATTATCCTCATCAAAACATGTTTGCTTATATTCCGGGGCATCAATATTAATTAATCTTATTTCATATTTCTTAGAATTATCTAAAAGCAAAACAGAATCACCATCTAAGGCGCGAGCAATACCTGAGATTTCTTTTATTTCAATTATTGGACTTAAAACTTCTGCAGCTAATAAATTCTTACTTTGCAAACTATCGCCCTGCATAATCCCAAAGCCAACCCAAAATAAAAATCCTGAAATTAAAATTATAAGTGGAATATTTTTAACTTTTTTTAACATATTAACAATTCTCTTTTATTATTTTTAATCATTTTAAAAATGGAGCTTGACGTTAGAAATGAATTAAATTCTAAATATTTTTTAGGTAAAATTGTTAAAAAACGAGTCGTAATATTAGCAGCTTAATTAATTAATTTTCCCCATATTTCTGGCCATTTTTCATATTCATGATCAGCTTCTTCAATTAATTTAAACTTCGCCTTATCGCTCTTAGAATAATTATTTACAAGATCAACAAAATCCTTTATAACATGATCAAAAACAATTTGATCATTACCTCCAGCTAAATGCAATTGATCAATTTTAAAAATTTTATCAATAAAATCAGCAGGATTTAGAGATAAAAATAGAGCTGTAGTCTGATGAATTTTACCTAATTTTTCATGATCTAAATTCGCCGCTATGGTTTTAATTGAAACAACATCATTTCGCAAAGAGGCAACCAAAACAGCCAAACCACCACCTCCAGAAAAACCATATAGATTTACTTTTTTAAAATTATATTTTTCTTTAATTTTATTAATAGCCTGATTCGTGGATCTAACAATTTTTTTTGAGAATCTAGCTCTTGACCAAAAATCAGAATTTTGACAATTTTTATCATTATTAAAAGAAATATACTGACAAGGTCTAGCAAGATAAAGGATATTTTGAGATTTATCACTCAATGCCATTTTTAAAGAAATTGGATTAATTGGAGTAGGGTTTTTAGATAGTCTATTGCGACTTCTCAATGCAAGACCATCTCCTTCTATATAAATATTTAAAATCTTATTATTGGGATTGGTAATTTTTTGATAAGAAAATAAATAAAAATCATCAGTTTTAATATTTTCCGACCTAAATTCTGTGTTTTTTACTAAATTATCAGCATATTTTACTCTATTTTTTACCCATAGCATATTACCACAAGACGAAACAGCTAACAACATCAATAATAATGCTGTTTTTCTAAAAATATGCCAATTTTTCATTATTTATCCCCTTAATTTTACTAATTTATCTTACGAGCTTCATCAATTAACATAATAGGTATATTATCTTTTATTTCATAGGCAAGACCAGATTCCTTACAAATTAATTCTTGATTTTCTTTATCATAAATTAAAGATTTTTTACTTTTTGGACAAACTAGAATATCTAATAATTTTGGTGAGATTTCTTTATTCATTGATTTTTACTAATTTAAATTATAATATTATGGCAATACCAACATTCACCAAAGGCAAAATAGTAAAACTAATTATATCTACAGAAAATAAAATGGCAAATAAAATTATTGGCATATTCGGCGGAGGACAGCTCGGAAAGATGAGCTGTGAAGCTGCTCATAAATTAGGTTTTAAGACTGCTATTTTTTGCCCAGAAAAAAATGCCATTGCCAGTAAAATTGCCAGTAAAAATTTCTGTGCTAATTATGAAGATAAAAAATCCCTAGATGCATTTATAAAATATGTCGATATTGCTTCTTTGGAATTTGAAAATATTCCAACCTCAACTATAGAATATGTTTCCAAGAAAATTCCAACATTTCCAAAAGCAGATATCTTAAAAATCACTCAAAATCGCTTATTAGAAAAAAACTTTTTAAGAACAAGCGGAATTAATGTTACCAACTTTAAAGAAATAACATCTTTAAAAGAACTAGAAGAAGGTTTAAAATTATTTAACAATAAAGCCATTTTAAAAACTGCCACAATGGGATATGATGGCAAAGGTCAATATATATTAGACAAATATAGTGATTTAACAAAAATAATAGCAGAAAATCAAAAAAATATCTTGATATTAGAAGAATTCGTTCAATTTGAACAAGAAATATCAGTTATAATAACCAGAAATGAAGCAAAAGAAATATCTTGCTACGATCCATTAACTAACATACATAGGAATGCTATATTGGATGAAAGTATATATCCAGCAAATATAAGTAATAATGTTAAAGTAAAATCTCAAGAAATAGCAAGTAAAATATCTAAATCTCTAGATCTAATTGGAATTTTAACAATTGAATTTTTTGTTTTACCAAATGGAGATCTGCTTGTTAATGAACTAGCACCTCGCCCACATAATTCTGGTCATTTTTCAATGGATGGAGCCATAACTTCACAATTTGAACAATTTATTAGAGCAATATCAGGTCTTGAATTTGGCAATAATCAATTCATCAAAACTGGAAAAATGAAAAACCTAATTGGAGAAGATGTTAATAATACCTCTTTATATGAAAAGAATCCCAATGCCAAAATACATATTTACGGCAAAGAAGAAGTAAAAAAAGGCCGAAAAATGGGTCATGTGAATATCTTGGATTAAAAATACACAAAAATTAATAATCTTGATTTAAAAAATATAGATAAAACTATTTTTTAAATAAAAATATTTAGAATTTAATTCATTTATAAGTTAAAATGGTATTATACCAATTCCCATCTTTAAAATGGGTTAAAATAATAAATAATCTAACTTTATATTTTTTGATTAAAATCATAAAAAGCCTCGTTAAAATATGAAAATACTGACGACTCTTTTTTATAATTTTTATCTAAAAAATATTTTGCCTGTATCATTCATTAAAGCTTTAGAATTGGTATTATTTAGCTGGCTTTTTTATTAAGCTTAATAATTTTAATGTCATTCTATGCCAATCACGAATTGGTAAAGCCGGGTAACCACCAACAGATTGCATTGCATCGACTGATTTAACCACACCGGAAGCGCCAGCTATCTTAGCTCCATCGCCAATTTCAATATGACCATTAACCGAAGCATTGCCACCAATTTGACAAAATCTGCCAACTTTAGTACTTCCAGCAACGCGAGAAGCTCCAGCCATCACTGTGCCATAGCCAATTTGCACATTATGGGCTATTTGAACAAAATTATCTAATTTTACCTGATCGGAAATTATAGTATTCTCAATCGCACCGCGATCTATACAGCTATTAGCACCAATCTCAACATCATTACCTATTATCACCATGCCAATTTGTAAAATTTTATGATTTACACCTTGATCATGGGCAAAGCCAAAACCATCTTGACCAATTTTAGTGCCACTATGAATAATAATATTATCACCAATTTTACTATGAGAAATATTAACTAAATTTGAAATTTTAGCATTTTTACCAATTTCAACATTATCACTAATAACACTATTAACCCCAATAAAAGAATTATCGCCAATTTTTACCTTATCACCCACATAAGCACCATCCATAATAGTCACATTCTGACCTAATTCGGCATTTTTACTAATTGTAGCAGTTTTAGAAATTTTATCATTAACTATAATTTCATTCTCTTCAAAAAAATGATTTAATAGCTTAGCATAGGCAAAATATGGATTTTTATTAATTAAAGCAATAACATTTTCTGGTTTTTTTGGTAAATTATTCTCACCAATAAAGCAAAAACCAACATTACTATCAATAAGCTTATTTAAGTAAGATCCTGAGCTTAAAAAAGAAATTTCAGTATTACTGCCAGCTTCCAAACTATTGATATTTGTTATTCTTTGATCTAAATCTATCTTAATATTAGTCTCTAAGGTTGAATCAGTTATTTTTAATATTTCTTTTAAAGTTAAAAACTCAAACTTCTTTTTAAAAAATTTATTATTCATATTGTAATTTTTAGTATTATTTAATAACGGTCTTTTTCTTTAATTTTATAGCTTCTTTTCTATCCTCAAGAGCTCTAAAATATACCTCAGAAATAAATCTAACACCCTTAGCTCCTCTTTTTAATTGTACCACAATTTCTACAACATTTTTAATATAATTCATAATTTCTGCAGGTTGCATGCCAAGACCAGCCTGCATCACCATTAATTTCAATTGCTCTAAGGCCATTTCTGGAGTATCGGCATGTAAAGTAGAAATAGAACCAGGGTGACCAGTATTAATTGCCCTTAAAAAACTAAAAGCCTCGGCGCCACGAAGCTCACCAACAATTATTCTATCAGGTCTCAATCTTAAACAAGCCTCTATTAAATCTTGAGTATTAACATTAGCCCTACCTTGGCCACCTTTTGAAGCTAAAAGATGAACTCTATTTGGCTGCTCAGTTAAATCAATCTCTCTTGCATCCTCTACTGTAATTAATCTTTCGTCTTTTGGGATAGATTTTAACATAGCATTAGTAAAGGTGGTTTTACCAGTTGAAGTACCACCACTAATAATAATATTTTTTTTATATAAAACCGCCCTTTCTAAAAAATCCTTAATTCTACCCATATTGAGCAATTTCATCAAAACTAAATCATTTTTATCTTCCGTTGATTCAATGGCAGCATTTTTAAAAGCTCCCATCTTTTCATAATCGTCCAAACCCCAATTTAAAGAAGATTTTTTACGAATAGACATGATGACGCAACCTCTTTCACAGGCTGGAGGAAACACAACTTGAATACGATATCCTGCGGGTAAGGTAGCTGATAAAAGTGGCTCTTCTTCGCTAACCCTTTGATCAGTGGCCTGAGCCACAAGACGCGCTAAAGATTTAAGATGCTCGAAATCAAAAGATGGTAGTTCATGAACTGACATATCCCCTCTTCTTTCAACCCAGATTTCTTTAGACTGATTAATGGAAACCTCACTTACACCATCCTGATCGAGAATTTTTTTTAAAGGCAGTAGATATGAATCTAAAGCTGCAATACTCATAAATCAAAAAATAAATAATAAATCATTAAAAAGAAAATAACATACCAAGTAAAACAACATAACCGTTATTATCTTGTATTTGCCTCGCATCTTCACTTAGACTATCTTGATCAGTACCATCAACATTAGCATGATTTGAATTAAATTCAAATTGAGTTACCTCCAAATAAGGCAGCAAACCTTTGGCTAACCTATAATCAACACCAATAGATGTTGCCTCATATTGATTCTCCTGAAAATTACTATTAATATGAGTAACACTAAAAGCAACAGGACCAAATTGATAAGCTAAACCAGCACTATAATAAGTTGCATCATCGAATTTTTTTGCATCAGCAGCAGAGCAATCCTGATTGGAAATAGTTTTTGAAGAATCATATTGGCAAGAATAAATTCCGCTTTTAGCATTTAAGGAATCACCCCAAGAACCATAAGAGCCACCAACAGTAAAGCCAAAATAAGTTGCCATAACACCAATATCATAAGCATTCAGATCATTAATTTGCTCCTCATAATAAACACTCTCTTCAGCCTTACCAACTTCACCGGTAATTGAAATAGCAACACCTAAATTATCAATATTATTAGAATAATTTGCCCCCCAACTAATAACATTTTGAATATCACCACCTAAATTACCGCCAACACTAGCACTGCTGCCACTATTTCCAGTATCAGGAGTTATACTACCACCAAATTGCCAGCCTGAAATTCTTGGCGTATAATAACTAATTTTTGTTGCATCTTCAAGTTCACCAAAACTACCATCTCCGCCATCAATAAAACCAACATTTATATAATTTTCTCCACCACCATTAGTTGTATCAGCTGTATCATACTCATTATCATAATATCTATCATAAAAACCTTGAGCATAACCACCATGAGAAATAGGAGATTGTGGAATTAAAATAAATCTTGGCAATTTTACCTTATCACAATCATCGCCAGCATCGGCATTTGCATAGCCATCGCAACTTCCAATTTGAGTAATTCCATCTTGACTAGAATCAGCAAGCATCGGAGCATTAACATATTCTAAATATTTACCATTAATACCACCAGCCGCTCTAGCAAATACAGATGGTCCAACTTTCATTTTCTGATTAGCGCCAATATTATTACCAAACTCAAATCTACCTGTTCTTGATTCAGTAAAGACATAACTTTTATCAGCATTAACACCTTCACTTCTACCATCACTAGAAAGATCAGCCTCCAATTCAATAACAGCACCATATTTCATGCCAAATTCATTAATTCCACCCACCTTAATATGAATTTCAGAATCATTAGCAAAATCAGCGGAATTACTATGAGGATTCACTGTTCCGTCATTATCAGCATTATTATCCGGCAATCTATCTTGATCAAAAATATCCTTATTATCACGCGCAGCAGCTGTAACATTAACAAAACCACCAATAGTTACGGTTGGTTTATTGGTAAAATTATCAAAAGAAGCTCCAGAACTACCTGGAGATTGAGCAAATATATTATTAGAAAATAAGGAAATCAGAGAAATAATTAGGGTTAATTTTATTTTTGACATATCAATTATTTAAATATTTAAAAAATCCAAAATCATCTACTGATATTCTTAAGTAAAATAAATTTTAGAATCTCTATTAAGATTAGAAGTAATTATGTTTATTTGCAATTATTATTCACAAATAATTTAACAATATTTTTTTCATCAAAAGGAAGATGTTTATCTCCAACTATTTGATATTTTTCATGACCCTTTCCAGCAATAATTAAAATATCACCTTCTTTTAAAAGTAAAATAGCCTCATGAATTGCATTTCTTCTATCACCAACTTCAATCATCTTATCTTTATTGCTAATAGCTTCAGTAATTTGTCTACGAATTTTTTGCGGATCTTCACCGCGCGGATTATCATCTGTTACAATAATAAAATCAGCTAAATCATCAGCAATTTTACCCATAATTGCTCTTTTTTTACTATCTCTATCGCCGCCACAGCCAAATAAAATTACAACTCTATTTTTTGTTTGTTTTTTAGTAATTTTAATTAAATTTTCTAAAGCATCAGGACTATGAGCAAAATCAATATAAATCTTTGCCCCATTCTTTAGAGTAGAAACTTTTTCCATTCTACCTTCCACTACTGTCAAATTTACTAATTGCTTTGTTAATTTTAATAATTCTTCAGAATTTAAAGATAAATAAGATGAAATAAGAGTCAAGGCACAAATAATATTTATAACTTGAAAATTTTCCAATAAAGATAATTCAAACTCATATTCTTGACCATATATTTGTAAAATAATTTGTCTTTTTTCATTATTTTCTATTGATGAAATTAATTTAAATTCATCCCCATTTTTACCATATGAAACAGATTTTAAAGAATTATCTGTAGCAATCTCAAATATTTGAGCAAAATTATCGCTATCAGCATTAATAATTGCTAAAGTAGATTTATTTAATATTTCTCTAAATAAAATCATCTTTGCCGCAAAATAATACGCCATACTTTGATGGTAATCAAGGTGATCTTGGGTAAAGTTTGTAAAAGCTGCTGCCTTAAAATCAATATTATTAAGCCTACCTTGTTCTAAACCAATAGAGCTTGCCTCAATAATGACAAAATCAATATTATATTTCTTAAGAATTGCCAAATTATGATGAAGACAAATAATATCAGGACTAGTTAAAGAGCTAGATATTAAATCATTTTGTAAATTATTTTGTAATTTAATATCAACACAATTTACTCCCAAAGTACCAATAGTGGCAGCTTTTTTACCTAAAATTTCCAGAATTTGCCTTGAGAACTCCGCAACAGAAGTTTTGCCATTAGTTCCAGTCACAGCAAAAATATTTTCCGGTAATTTATTTTTATAAAATTTCCGCAACATCTCACCTAAAAGATCTTGAGGATCTTCAGCTCTAATTATTGTAATATTGTTTGCCAATTTTAACTCCAAAAACTTTCCGCATACAATAATATCTGCACCATTACTCACGGCACTGTCAACAAAGTCAGCACCATTTTTTAGCTTGCCAGGTAAAGCAAAAAATATTGAATTTTTTCTAATCCTTCTTGAATCAATATCAATAAAATCTACTTTTTTAGATAAATCTTGCTGTGATAAATTATAATCATCGGAATTTATAAGTTCTTCTAAGAGCATCATACTTTATATTACTTGTTTTTTAAGTTCAGATAAATAAAATTAAGCTCTAAAAAACTTTAAGAAAATTTTAATCATTTAACTTAACATTTAAGTGATAATAAAATTACTTTCCTTATAAGTAAAGCTTGAACTTTAACTAGATCAACTATAACTATTAAATTAAAAAACACAAATATATTATGCCTCAAAATCAAGATTATCTAGAAATAGCTGGCAAAAAATTCTCTTCTCGCTTATTAGTTGGAACCGGAAAATATAAAGATTTTCAAGAAACAAAAGATGCCATTGAGGCCAGCGAAGCTGAAATTGTTACCGTTGCCGTTAGAAGAGTCAATATTGCTGCTAAAGACGAGCCAATGCTACAAGATTACATAGATCCCAAAAAATATACCTATTTACCAAATACAGCAGGCTGTTTTACAGCTGATGACGCCGTTAGAACTCTTAGATTAGCCAAAGCTGCTGGTGGTTGGAATTTAGTAAAATTAGAAGTATTATCAAATGATCAAACCTTATATCCAAAAGTAATAGAAACAATTAAAGCTGCAGAATTATTAGTTAATGATGGTTTTGATGTTATGGTTTACACTAATGACGATCCAATTGTGGCTCAAGAATTAGAGGATATTGGCTGCTGTGCTATTATGCCACTTGGCGCCCCTATCGGCTCTGGTCTTGGTATTCAAAATTTATTAAATATTGAATTAATTGTTAATCAAAGTAAAGTTCCAGTTTTAGTTGATGCTGGAGTTGGAGTACCAAGTGACGCAGCTAAGGCAATGGAAATAGGTTGCGACGGCGTTTTAATGAATAGTGCAATTGCTCACGCACAAAATCCTATCTTAATGGCTCAAGCCATGAATTACGCAGTTAAAGCTGGCAGAAATTCATTCCTTGCCGGCAGAATGGCTAAAAATTATCTGGGCTGCGCTTCTTCTCCAGATCAAGGAAGAATCGCTGTAAAATAATAAAGTGTATTATTTTGATACAAATTGTATCATTATAAGACATGTGATTTAATAATATCTGTATTATTTTGATACATATTGTATTATTTTCATACATAATAAATATATAGTTCAATATGTCATATAAATTTCACAATTCAATATTACGCGCTTACGATATTAGAGGTATCATCGATGAAACATTGAGCAATGAAGATGCTTTTTTTATAGGAAAATCATTTGCCACGCACTTAAAAAAAGAAGGTAAAAATAAAGTTGTGATTGGCTATGATGGTCGCTTAAGTTCAGTTGAATTAAAAGATTCCTTAGCAAAAGGCTTAGTTGAATCTGGCTGTGAAGTTGTTAATATCGGTCTTGGTCCCACTCCAATGCTTTATTTTGGTGTACATTTTTTAGAATTTGACGCCGGAATAATGATTACCGGCTCTCACAATCCCGCAAATCATAATGGCTTTAAATTAACTTTAAAAGATTCACCATTTTTCGGAGAACAAATATTAGAATTAGGGAAAATTTCTCAAGAAGGTAATTTCATTGAAGGAAGCGGTAGCCTTAAAAATAAAAATATATTAGAAAATTATGTTAATAGAGTTATTCAGGATTCAGCATTATCAAAAGAAGGTGCATTAATTGATGAGATTGACGATTTCTTTCCCGAGGAAAGAATATTAAGAATAGCCTGGGATGCTGGCAATGGAGCCGCAGGAGAGGTTATGAAAAAAATTAGCAAAAGATTAAAAACTAAAAATTTTCTTTTATTTGACAAAATTGACGGTAGCTTTCCTAATCACCACCCAGATCCAACTATGGAAGAAAATCTAATAGATTTAAAGAATTGCGTTTTTAAAAATAATTGTCATCTCGGTATCGCCTTTGATGGTGATGGCGACAGAATTGGCGTGATTGACGATGAAGGAGTAGTAATTTGGGGAGATCAACTTATGAGTATTTTTGCTAAATCTATTTTAAAAGAACAGCATGGCGCCACAATTATTGCTGACGTTAAGGCAAGTCAAACCTTATTTGATGCTATTAAAGAAAATGGAGGCAAACCATTAATGTGGAAAACTGGTCACTCTTTTATTAAATCTAAAATGAAAGAAATTAACGCTCCATTAGCTGGCGAAATGAGCGGTCACATCTTTTTTGCTGATAAATATTATGGCTTTGATGACGCTTTATACGCCGCCATCAGATTAATAGACATTTTATTATCAAGTGATAAAAAATTAAGTGATATCAGGAAAAAACTACCAAAAACATATGCAACCGCAGAAATCAGAATTGAATGTGATGATATTAAAAAATTCTCTATTATTAGCGATATTCAAGCCGAGCTAAGAAAGAACAATCAAGAATTTAATGATATTGACGGCGTCAGACTAAACAATAAAGATGGCTGGTGGCTTTTAAGAGCATCCAACACTCAAGCAGTTCTTGTTGCACGTTGCGAAGGCAAAACTCCAGAGCAATTAGAAAATTTAAAAGAAAATCTGGCAAATATTTTGACAAAGAACAATGTCACCCTTCCAGAAATACTGGAAAATAAAACTGATTTCAAACAGGTGACAGGTTAACAACAAATGAGCAAGGATACAAAAACAGAAAATTTACAATTTCTAAAAAAAGAGGATAACTCCAGCTATGTATGGAAATTCATAGGAGATCCAAGAAGCAGTAAGGTTATAGCAGGATTTATAGCACCAGCTTTTGGATGCAGTCAAGCCATTATTACCACAAGAATTATGCCAAGATTAAGATATTTGCAAGAAAAGCTAGGAATTTGCATAGCATATCCCCAATATTCAGATGAAGCATTAATTGTTGAAAATAAATCTACAAAAAATTTCTTTAGGGAAGCTGGGATTAAATCAATTTCTTGATCTATATCAAGAAAACAAAAAACATCAAGATAAAACAGTAATGCTTATGCCAATGATGGGAGGTAGAGGAACTGAAAGAATAATACCACTCATTCATAAATATTTTCAACAAAATCCAAGCGAAATTCAGAGCGACTTCCTTATAACTGGATTTGGCAGTATTAGTAATTTCTCTATTCTAGATGCAAAAAATTATTATAAATATATATCTAGTCCATTTTATCTAATAATAGACAATGCTGATGAGAAAAAGATTGAGGCATCAAAACATCCAGCAGCTCAATTAGAGTTTTTGCTAAAAAATGAATTAGATCAAATAAAAGAAGTTGCGACAACAGTAAAAAGTGATGAAAAAAATCAACTAACCCAACTTAATGGTTTCAAAATAAGACATTATGCTCTCAGTAGAGGAGTTGTAGCAAGAATGCAGCAAGAAAGCGACAATAAATCCAATCCACAATACGATAAAATAATTTCAAATTGGACGCCATCTCCAGATGAAGGAGATTGGGGATTTGGAATAGAAGGTTTTATAGAAGATTGCTCAAATACAAGCATAACTTTGGAAGATAACAAAGATTCTCAATTAAAAAAACATTGCTTCAAAGGAGATCATGAAACAATTATTAGAAATTTATTAGAGAAAGCAAAAGTAAAAAATAATTTACCCAAATATATAGAACTAGGATCGTTCACTCTTTCACTTGGAGGTGAAAGCTATTATCTTGATTTTGACGAAGATGGATTAGTTAAAAATCATGAAAACAACAAAAATAGATTACTAACTGGCGGTGAAGACAATATTACTACACCAAATCCATCGTTAAGAATAAAAGAAATAATAGAAACAGAAGCAAGGATAAGGCAACTAATAGAAGAGACAGAAGTAGAAAATCGTGACAAATTAGAGCAATTAGAAAAACTGCGGGAAAGGATCGTCAAAATACCAGAAACCATAAAAGGAAAAATATCAAGAAATGAAGAATTGACAATTGATGATATGGGAGAAATACTGGAAATGGAAAGAAAAGCTCAGAAAGAAATACAGGAAAAGATCGAATCAATTTCTACAGAATATGATATACCCACAACCCTTAATCCAAAATTTGGTCATATCAGTAATCATGGAGTAGATAATAGTGGGTTATGTCGAGTCACATTTAAAGATGGCTCGTTAATAAGAGAATTAGAAGAGAGATATCAACATCGTCAAAAGCAGCAGGAAGAAATGGAGTCGACAAACCCAAGCTCGTCGCGCCAAGAGAGACCCAATCACTAACAACAGCACAAGCAACAGAAGACAAGAGCCCTAGAACAAACTAGCCTAAAAAAATAATTATTAACTTTAATTAGCAAAAATCTTTATAAATGAATTAAATTCTAGTTATTAGCGCTTTTTCTCAATTCTTCGACCCTCTCACTCATATCTTGTAAAAAGCCATCTAGGCCTTTTTGAGAAATTACTGAATTAAATTCTGATCTTTGGGTCTCAATTAAACTAACCCCTTCGGCAATTATGTCTAAAATAGCAAATTCATCACTATTTTTTATTTTCTTTAATCTAAATGCAATATTAACATCTGGATTATCTTTTGTAACCAGCAAACATTTTACCATAAAATATTTACCTTGATTTAAAACCTCTTTTATTTTAAATTTCTCACCATTGTAACCCTTAAAAGATGGGGCATATGTATATATTATAAAATCACGATATAATTTTTGAAATTCAGTAAATTGCTCTTTAGTGGCAGAGCGATAATTTCTTGCCAAAACAAATCTAGCAATCCATTTACTATCCACAACTGAATCCATTAATTGAATTATTTCATTTTTTCTATCTTGCAAAGGCATATTTTTATTACTAGCTATCTCAATAATATTGTCACCCAAATTATTGATAAAATTCTCCGCCTCTAAATTACTGTCAGCCCATGATCTTGTAGTAAAAAGGACCGTAATCATTATTATAAAAATAAACTTCAATTTATTTTGTAATTTTTTATTATACATTTAATTATTCTTAATTTTATTATTAATTCGAGCTTCTCTATTTTGCATAAAAGCACTCCGCGCAGTAGCGTAAGGATCAAAAGAATTTTCTCTTAAACCAGAGACTATATTCAACAAGCCCTCTCTTTTATCAATCAAAGAAATAACCGTAAGAGCCAAGAACGCATCGTCACTAACCAAATTATCACCATTAACAGTAACAGACTCAATAGAAATAACATCAAAAGCAATTCTGGCAGCAAAACCAGTAAAATCACGCAAATTTGAAGGACCTAAGAAAGGTATCACCAAATATGGACCAGGTCCAACACCGTAAGAAGCTAAAGTTTGACCAAAGTCCTCTTTATTATAGTCAATATCTTTTGCCGAAGCTACGTCAATAAAGCCAAGCAAGCCAATAGTGCTATTTATTAAAAAGGCTGAAAAGCTAGACATTGTATTTTCTGCACTACCCTGTAAAATTGAATTAAATATTGTAAATGGGGACGCTAAATTACTAATAAAATTTCTAATAGATATTCGTGCTTTTTTTGGTATTGATTTCTGGTAACCGCGAGCAATATGTTCAAAGAAATAACGATCCGTTACATCGTTAAATTTATATATTATGCGATTAACAGGCTCTAGCGGATCGTAAACCTCAGTATGCTCTCGTTTTAGATCAAAATTAAAATCTCCATAATCTTCAAAATCACTATCTGTGTAAAGCTTATCATCGCTAAATGAATATGAGTTTTGCAATATTATAAAATTAGATAAAGCAATAATTATAATAATATTTAATATTTTAATTTTATCTATAAATATTTTCACAGGCTATTTATCCTTTTTATTATCATTACCACCGCCCTTATTACCCTCTTCATTATTCTTTTTATCATCCTTTCCTAAGGCAAGGTTATTATATATAATATCAGACAAGGAAATTTTCTCTCTTTGTGATTCCTCTTTTTCCAGCTCTTGATTTTTTTTCAGAATATAATTCTGCGCTCTAATTTTAATTTGTTTAATTTTTTCATCAATATTTTGATCAATCTCATATAATCTTCTCATTGATTTTTTAGCTGCAGAATTATTCTCTTTAATTAAATAACAATATATTAAACCAAAATGAGCTCTTTTATCCTCGGGCCAGAATTTCCTAACTATTTTTAATCTAAAAACTGTCTCACTAATATTTCCTTTTTTAAAATGCCTATTAGCTAAATCGTAATTTGATTTATGAAGATCTTGCATTTTTTCTGCAATAACATCAATCTCAAGTAACATATTTTTTAAAAAACCAGAAGCCCCATTGATAAACTTAATAGTCTTAGATGGCTCTTTATTTTTACCTTTATCTTTTTTTATAAGATTTTTAAAATATTTAAACATTTAATATTATTTATTAAAATGGGTTTTATACCAATTCCCATTCTTTAATGAATGATACAGGCAAAATATTTTTTAGATAAAAATTATAAAAAACGAGTCGTCAATATGTACATATTACGCGAGGCTTTTTATGATTTTAATCAAAAAATATAAAGTTAGATTATTTATTATTTTAACCCATTTTAAAGATGGGAATTGGTATTAACATAAGATTGAACATAAACAATATCCCAGCTGGCGATAATTTTAGAATCTAAATTAAATTTTTTCAAATAAAAATTGTTTAAATTTTCAAAATCTCTTTTTTTAATGAATTTATTATGTTTCTTATTTGAATATGAAGCCCCTATATTTTTCATAGATCTTAATAATTCATAGACATTATCATAATATAAATCAATTCTTTGTTTTTTTAATATTTTATAAGAGCCAAAATTGCTATTACACAAGATTTTCTCTAAATCTTCTAATTTTATAAAATTATTAATTGCTAAATCAATATTTAAAACCCTACAAGACTCTCTTAATTGCCATAAAGTATCTTCAGTAAAAATATTAAATATAAAAGCTGATCCAGATTTTAAAATCTTAGCAATATTATTAAAAGCAATATTCAGATTACCCATCCACTGTAAAGCCAGAGAAGATAAGGCTAAATCAAAATAGGAATCTTTAATAGGCAGATTCTCAATATCGGCATTTATATTATTAACAAATTTACCATCATCACTATTATTCAAAAACATTTCCAAGGAAATATCTAGTTGAAAAATATTTTTATCAATAAAACCGTTATTTATAATATTTTTTCTCAAAAAACCACTACCACTACCTAGATCAATTATATTTTTTGATTTATCTATATCTTTTTTCGATAAATTAAATAAATTATTAGCAATTTGACGCTGCAAATCAGCTTTCTTGTCATAATTAGAAGAAAAACGATTAAAATTTGATTTGATTTTTGCTTTATCAACAATAAACATAAAATATATATTTAAGACGAAACTTTCTTCTCAATTAATGAAACTATATGATCCACCAACTCATCTGAATTAATTTTATGATTAGGCTTGCCATTTAAATAAACATTATGTCTATTATTATTTCCACCAGTAATGCCAATAGAAGTATGAGCTGCTTCACCAAGACCATTCACCACACAACCCAAAATTGAAACATCCAAAGACTCCTTGATATGTTCTACTCTTTTCTCAACCTGCTCTACAATCTTAATGACATCAAAAGCCTGACGAGCACAAGATGGGCATGAAATAATATTAATTCCCCTACTGCGCAAACCAAGTGATTTTAAAATATTATAAGCAACTTTAATTTCCTCTTTTGGATTGGCAGATAAAGATACTCGCATCGTATCACCAATTCCATCAAACAATAATATTCCTAAACCAATTGATGATTTTACTGTTCCAGGCATCAAGGCGCCAGACTCCGTAATTCCAATATGCAAAGGATAATCACAAACTTTAGCTAAAGCACGATATCCAGAAATAGCTAACAAAGCATCAGAAGCTTTTACGCTAATTTTTATTTCAAAAAAATCATTATCTTCTAAAATTTTAATATGATTTAAAGCTGATTCAACCAAAGCCTCTGGTGTTGGAGTTTTATATTTATCAAGCAAGGATTGCTCAAGAGAGCCAGCATTAACACCTATCCTAATTGAACAACCGTAATCTTTTGCTGCTTTTACAACTTCTGCAACTTTAGCATTGCTGCCAATATTGCCCGGATTTATTCTTAAACATTTCGCGCCAGCTTTTGCTGCCTCTATTGCTCTTTTATAATGAAAATGAATATCAGCTATAATTGGCACATCGCACTTTGGAATAATTTTCTTTAAAGCTTCACTAGAATCGGAATCAGGCACAGAAATACGCATTAAATCAGCACCGAGCTCCGCACATTCATTAACCTGACGAATGGTAGCCTGTATATCAGTGGTCAGGCTATTGGTCATGGATTGCACTGAAATTTTTTCACCTCCGCCAATTCCAACATCTCCAACAAATATCTTTCTTGACTCACGTCTCTCTATCTTGCGATATGGTCTAACATCTTCTATTGTCATATTAATATCTTTCTAATTTATCTAAATTTAATTCATGAAAATGGCACAAGAAATCAATAAAATACCCCTTATTATTTCTTAAAATATTTAATAATTTACCGCTATCTAGATAGTATTTTAAATAAAATAAAATAATAGTAAAGTCTTTAAATCCAGAGCCAGAATAGTTTTGGTAAGATTTTATATCATTAATTAAAAGAAAAGAAGAGACGGTAAAAATTCTTGAAATAACAAATAATTCATCAATATCTTGATAATTTTGCCATTTTACATCATTATCAACATTAACTATTTCCAATGATTCTTGCAATAAACTCACTAATTTATCATAATTTTCTGTAATTAAACAATCTTCAACAATCTTAATATTATTTTTATATTCAACTAAATACTTACTTATAAAAACCTTATTTAAATCAAAAATATCTTTCCAGATATTAATATCTGATTTTTGCAACCTGACATGTCTTGTTGTAATCAAATCATCAAATTCCCCACCCTGATCCAATTGATTTAAGTGAAAGGAAATTAATTGAGGCAAATGTGAAGTTAAGGCAAAAATCTTATCATGCTTAACATCCTCCATAACCTCAACATTAGAGCCCAATTTTTGCCAAAAAGATATAATTTTATTAATTTTATGATCGCTACATAGGCTATTCTGCGTGATTATTAACTTCTTTTCTTTAAATAAATCAGAAACAGAATTCTTAATGCCAGATTTCTCTAACCCTGCAATTGGATGACAAGGTACAAAATTATTCGCTAATTTATTAAAATTTAGCAAAATATCAGATTTAACAAAAGATTTAACGGACCCGACATCAACAATAATTGCATCATTATCAATTAATTTAACAATAGAATTTAAGATTGTGCTATAAGAGGATAAGGGTGATGCAATTATAACCAAATCCCTCTCCCCTATTCTGCTATCAAAATTATAAGATTTATCAATAATGTTATTTGTTAAGGCATAATTAATATTATCCATATTCCCGTCATAAGCCAATATCTCTTTTGCAATTTTTTTCATCGAAATATCCTTGGCAATTGAACCTCCAATTAACCCGATTCCAAATATAATTATTCTATCAAACATAAATTTATTTATTTAAAGTCAAACTTTATACTAAACTAATACCAAATCCTACCTTTAATCAAGTAAAATTATTAAAAAATCTGGATTTAATATACAATTTTATTCATTTACTAATTAAAATACTACTTGTAATTTAGTTTTAATTAAAATATAATCAGGCAAATTTTAAAAAATACTATATTTACTTTAATTAATGAAAAAAATCCTCATTATTACACTTATATTATTAATAAATTCATGTTCAGCTGCCAAAATAGTTGACATCAAAAGCCCGTGCGTCTCAAATGAAGAAGGGCCATGTGGACCAAAAAAATCAATCAATGACTGGTGGATAAAATCAAAAATACAATCTTAAATTTAAATTCAATAATTATGTCTTTTGTAGAAAAATACGGTAAAAAAGCAGCAACAAACAGAACTGCAGATGCTTTACAAAGAAAATCTGCCCAACCTCCTATTGAAAAAAAAGCAGAAAATAAACTTGATAGTAAGAAATCTTCTAAAGCTGATCTTGTTTATTTAGTTAAAGGAATAGATGACAATAAAAATGCTTGGTACTATGTTTTAGTTGAAAGGCTTAAGGTATCTTTATTTCTAAAAGCACTTAATGATGACATCATACATTTAGAAAATTACGGCATAATACTATATTCAGCATATGGAGACCATCCACCAGAAGACATCACTGCAAAATTAAAAGACGAATATGGTATCGACGGATAATAAATAATTATTACACATTACTTAAAAAGATGCCACCAGGCAATATTGTTAAAAAAATATTTAAAAATATCGTGAAACACCCTTTTAAAAGCTTGTTTATTATAGCCATTATCAGTATTGCATTTAGTTTATATTCTAATTTATCTCATTCAGTCAATCAAGAAAACCTATATCAGGCAGCTGACGAGAAACAAAATATAAAATATAAAATTAACAAAAATTCAACGTCAACCTTAAAAGTTAATAATGACCTAATACAATCAATCATTGATAAAGTAAAGGAAAGTTACGTTGAGGAAAAAACAAATGATGAATTAGCAGAAGCTGCAGCAAATGGCATCTTAACCTCTCTTGATCCGCACTCATCATATCTCTCTCTAGATGGCTTTAAGGAACTACAAGTTCAAACCAAAGGTGAATTTGGTGGACTTGGTATTGAAATCACCATAGACAATTCTTTAATAAAAATAGTTTCACCAATAGAGGGAACTCCAGCATATAAAGCCGGCATAAAGGCAAGTGACTATATTAGCAAAATTAATGGCAAATCCACAATAGACATCACCATAGAAGATGCAGTTAAAAAATTAAGAGGCAAGCCAGGAACAAAAGTAAATATAACCATTTTAAGAGAAGGTAAAGAAAACCCTTTAGAGTTTTACATAAAAAGAGAGATCATAAAAATTAAAGCCGTCAGATCAAAAAGATATGACGATGTAATCTATGTCAAAATAAATAGTTTTTCAGGGCAAGCTGAATCAGAAGTTACCTCAATCTTAAAGAAATTAACAAAAGAAATTGGCGCAAAAAAAGTTAAAGGAATAGTTCTGGATCTGAGAAACAATCCAGGAGGATTATTAAATCAATCCGTAAAAGTTAGTGATATTTTCCTAGATAAAGGAAAGGTAATTGTTTCCATAAAAGGAAGAGATAAAGGTGAAAATATAGAATATAAAGACCAGGAAGATCAAATTCTAACAAAAAATATTCCAGTTGCAGTTCTTATCAATGAAGGCTCAGCCTCAGCTTCTGAAATTGTAGCGGGAGCATTGCAAGACAATAAAAGAGCATTAATACTCGGCACAAAATCATTCGGAAAAGGTTCAGTTCAATCAATAATTCCACTAAAAAATAACCAGGGAGCCATAAGAATGACAACCGCCCTTTATTACACCCCGTCAGATATATCAATCCAGGCAAAGGGAATAGTTCCTGACATCATAATCACAGAGGCTAAAATAGAAAAATCAGAAGAAAAGAAACATGTCAGATCAGAATCGTCTCTGAATGGTCATATTAAAAATAATGCCAGTAAAAATAAAAAGAAATCTAACATAAAGGATGACAATATAGATATCTATAATAAAGACTACCAATTAGCTAGAGCATTAGACTTAGTAAGGGGCATTAGTTTCTATAAAAGTGATCTATAAAAAATATTTTAAATATAAGCTATTTAAAAATGAGGCTTGCCATAACATTAATTACATCAATTTTCCTAACATTTAGCACTAACATATCAGCTAAAAACACAATAGAAGTAATAGCAGACATAAATGATCAAGTCATTACAGATCTAGATTTAAGAAAACGCTATAAATTTTTTATCAAAACCTCCAATATTAAAATAAATTCAGATTCAGAAAAAACTCTAATATCAAATCAATTATTAGAGAAGCTAATAGATGAAAATATACAAAATCAGAACGCTAAGAAACTAAATATATCTCTATCAGAAGAAGAGCTAGATAAAACATTGGAAGAAATAGCTTCGGCACAAAATTTTAAAAATAAAAAGGAATTGATATCTCATCTTAAGCAAAATAATATTTCTTATCAAGAATATAGAAATCAAATAAAATCACAAATATTATGGAAAAAAATTATAACCAAGAAAATTCAACCAAGAATTATAATCAGTGAGTCAGATATAGATGAAATGATAGAATTAAAAAAAATAAATGCTAAAACAACTAATTTAAAATTATCAGAAATATTCATTCCATTTAAAAACAAGCAAGAAGAAAAAGATTCTTTAATATTGATAAATAAGTTAGCGGCAGAAGTCCAAAATAAAAATAATAATTTTCATAATATTGCCAGACAATTCTCCAAAGGCATAGCCAATAGTTCGGATCAAGAAATTGGCTGGATAGAAGAATCAAGCCTACATCCTAAAATATTTAAAGAGATTAAAAACCTAAAAATTAATGATGTAAGTAATCCGGTAAAATTATCAAATGGTTATTATATTTTTAAAATCATTGATAAAAATACCATTAAGAACCTAGAAAAAGAAGATGAAAACAAAATAAGGCAAATTATTTTTTATAAAAAATTAACATTAAACGCCAAGAAATATTTATCTAAAATAAAAAAAGAAGCATATATCAGAATTAGATAACACTAATACCAATTCCCATCTTTAATGAACAAATATAACTAAATATTTTTTAATATAAATTATATTGATTATTATTTATGAAATTAGTATTATGCTGGAATGTTTTTCTTAACAGATTTTTTAACAAAATAAACTTACGAATAAAATGACAAAATTAATAAAATATTTTATATTATTTCTTATCACCCCTTCAATTGCAATGGCTCAAGATGCGGCAGCTCCTCAATCTAGCTTTGCTAGCTTTGTACCATTAATATTAATATTTGTAATATTTTATTTTCTATTAATAAGGCCTCAGCAAAAAAAAGCCAAAGAACATCAAAGCATGATAATTAATCTAAAAATAGGTAATGATGTTTGTACAGCAAGCGGCATATTTGGTAAAATTAAAAAAATAGACGAAAAAGAAAAGGTAACTCATTTAGAAATAGCCGATAAAACTGTTATAATAATATTAACAGCCAGCATTAATCAAGTTTTAGATAGTAGTAAAATATCCAAAATGATTACAAAAACTGCCAACTCCCCTAAAAAGAAGGCTAAAAAAACAGCATAAATTATGTTATTTTTTTCTAGATGGAAAATATTACTAGTAATATTTATTTGTACATTTTCGATAATATTATCATCAGTTAATTTTCTACCACAGAATTCAAAAATTAGCAGCATAATACCAGCAAAACCAGTAAATCTAGGCCTTGACTTAAGAGGAGGATCTCACCTACTCCTTCAAATAGATTTTAATTTTTATCTAAATGAAAAGTTAGAGAATCTTAAAAACAACCTAAAAAAAAGCCTCAGAAAACAAAGGGTCAGAACAATACCAACTCTACAAAATAATGCAATCAGCATCCTTGCAAAACATAAAGAAGAATCAAAAAAGATTCAAAAAATCATCAAAGAAATTGACAAAGACGTCTCAATTAAAACTAATGGCAATAATATAGAAATATCATTTTCCAAACAACAATTAATAAAAATAAAACGCAATTTAGTTGCCCAATCAATTGAAATAGTCAGAAGAAGAGTTGATGAAACAGGAACTAGGGAGCCTATAATACAAGCTCAGGGAAAAGACAGAATACTCCTACAAGTTCCAGGACTTGATAATCCAACTCAAATAAAAAACTTACTTGGCCAAACCGCTAAAATGACATTTCACTTTACCGACTCCGGAAATCAGGCCGGAAGAAATAATAGAAAAATGTATGACGCAGAAGGTAATTTATATTTAGTGCAAAAAGAAATAATATTAAGCGGAGATTTATTAATTGATGCCAATACAACCTATTACGAGGGTCAGCCAGCTGTTAGCTTTAGATTTAACCACCTTGGAACACAGAAATTTGCTCAAATCACTCAAGATAATGTTGGGCGTATATTTGCCATAGTATTAGATGGTAAAATAGTAACAGCACCCAGAATTAACACACCTATCACTGAAGGAAGCGGCATTATTTCAGGCAGCTTCACTGTACAGGAAGCAAATGATGTTGCCCTCTTACTAAGAGCCGGGGCTCTCCCCGCTCCACTAACAATAATAGAGGAAAGAACTGTTGGTCCGTCTTTAGGCTTAGACTCAATTAAATCTGGAGCCTATGCTTCAATTGCCGGCTTAATATTAGTTACTATTTTTATGGTAATATTTTACAAAAAATCTGGCCTAATTGCTAACTTAGCATTAATAATCAATATTGCCTTAATATTAAGCGCTTTATCACTGATTGACGCCACCCTTACCTTACCTGGCATAGCTGGAATAGTTCTAACAATGGGTATGGCCGTTGATGCCAATGTATTAATATTTGAAAGAATAAAGGAAGAGCTAAAAAGTAATCACAACTTAATAATATCAATTGACCGTGGATTCTCTCAAGCCTTTAGAACAATTATAGATTCAAATATAACAACTCTAATTGCCGCTATATTACTTTATATTTTTGGAAATGGCCCGGTTAGAGGTTTTGCCGTAACTTTATCATTTGGCATAATTGCCTCAATGTTCTGCGCTATTATGCTGACTAGGATGATGATATCAATTTGGATCAAGAAAAGAAAACCAAAAACAATTTTCTAATTAAAAAGGAAACTTGGCATTAATCTAGCAATAGATCTTTAATATCTTCAATATCCTGATTATAGATATTTTCCTTACCCACATCTTTTTTCTCAATTCCATCTTTAGATAAATCTGGCATTATCTCGAATTCAGGCGGTATAACCAAAGGATCGCTAGGTAAAGGCTTAGCACAAGCGCAAAATAGTAATAGAATCAATAAATAATATTTGTTATTTTTCATCTTTTTTTATAAAAAAATTCTCAAGTAAAAGCATGGTAACGCCAATAAAAACAAAACTATCAGCAAGGTTAAAGGCAGGCCAATGGTAATTATACATATGAAAATCTAAAAAATCAGCAACAGCTCCATTTATAATCCTGTCAGCTAGATTACCAAGAGCTCCACCAATAATAAAAGATAGAGATATCATTAAATATTGATATTTATTGCGAAAGAGCCAAACAATCAACGCGATAATTATTAAAATATTCAAAATAATTATAAATATTCTAGCATTATCAAGCTCACTAAACATACCAAAACTAACACCATTATTTAAAACTTGTACCAAATTAAAGAAGCTAGTAATTTCAAGAACAGGATAATAAATAACTTCACTTAACTGTAAATTATTTAATAAATTAAAAATATAATATTTCGAATATAAATCAAGAATCATAAAAATAAAAGCTAAAGACATTCCAGTAAAAAAGAACTTTCTTTTAATGAAGAATTGATTAATATTTTTATACATAAATATTTTATTAATAATTAAATTGTAAAATGATTAAAGTAATTTTTATGGGAACTCCTGATTTTGCCTGCCCCACTCTACAGGAATTAATTAATGACCCAGAAATAAAGATATTAGCAACTTACAGTAAAGAGCCAAGTATATCTGGTAGAGGTAAGAAAATTAATAATTCACCAATCCATAATCTTGCCCTTAAACATAAACTTAAAATATTAAACCCAAAAAACTTCAAAGACACAAAGGCAATAGAAGAATTTGCTAATTTTCAAGCTGATATAGCAATAGTAGTTGCATATGGATTAATTTTACCAGAAAAGATAATTAATGCAACAAAATTCGGATGCATCAATTTACACCCTTCTCTCTTACCCAAATATCGTGGAGCTGCACCCATTCAAAGAACGCTCATGAATGGCGATAAAATAACTGCTAACTGCGTTATCAAAATGGATAGTGGTATTGATAGTGGCGACATCATTAATCAAGAAATTATCAAGCTTGATAATAAAATTACTTATCAAGAATTGGCACATAAATTTGCCAATGAAGGCGCGGGAATCATTATTAAATCAATCAAAGAATTGGTAAATAATACCGCCATTCTTACCAAGCAAAATCACGAAATATCTAGCTACGCTAAAAAAATAGATAAATCAGAAGCAAAAATAGATTGGTCCAAAGATGTTGAGTCAATAAATCAACAAATAAGAGCGTTATCAGGAAATATTACTGCCTATTTTATTCATAATGATGAAAGAATTAAAATATTAAAAGCAAAAATTATAGATTTCACAAAAGAAAATCAAAATTATGGCCAAATACTCAATGATAAAATGCATATTAGCTGCAAAGTTGGTATATTACAGCCAGAAATTTTGCAAAAATCAGGCAAAAAAGCTCTAAACCTAGAAGAATTCTTAAAAGGATTTAGTGGTTTTTTAAAAATATAGTAACAATTTTTATCTTTAGAATTTAAAGATCTTATAGATTACGATCCAAATATTCCTTAATTTTAGCTATAAATTCTTCCGTTGTTAAGTAATCATCATTTTTTAACAATAAAGCTAAATCTTTGGTCATGCAACCATCTTCAACCACTTTAATAATAATATTTTCTAATTTGTTACTAAAATCAGCCAAAGCAGAGTTATTATCAAGTTTTGCTCTATGTTTTAAACCACCAGTCCAGGCAAAAATAGAAGCAATAGGATTAGTTGATGTCTTCTCCCCTCTTTTATATTGATGATAATGCCTTGTAACAGTTCCATGAGCAGCTTCAGATTCAACCACTTCACCATCGGGAGAAATTAAAACTGAAGTCATAAGACCTAAAGAGCCAAAACCCTGAGCTAAGCTATCTGACTGAACATCTCCATCATAATTTTTACAAGCCCAGACAAATTTACCTGGTGATTTTAAGGCAAAAGCTACCATGTCATCAATTAGGCGATGTTCATAAAAAATTCCAGCCTCTTCAAATCTTTCTTTAAATTCAGATTGATATATTTCCGCAAAGATCTCAACAAACTCTGTATCATATATTTTTAAAATAGTATCCTTGGTGGACATATAAAGTGGCCATTTCTTTGATAAAGCCATATTAAAACAAGAATTAGCAAAATCTGCAATTGATTTTCTTGTATTATACATTGTCATAGCAACACCGTCACTATCATTAAAATCAAAAACTTCATGCTCTTCTGATTTTCCATTTTCATCAACCAATTTTAAAAATAATTTTTGGCCTTTTTTAGTTTTAATATCAAAAGCTTTATATTGATCACCAAAAGCATGTCTTCCTATGCAAATTGGACTATTCCAAGTTCGAACAATTCTTGGAATATTAGAAATTATTATTGGCTCCCGAAAAACTGTTCCACCAATTATATTACGAATTGTTCCATTAGGAGATCTATGAATTTTTTTCAAATTAAATTCTTTTTGACGAGCTGGAGTAGCTGTAATTGTAGCGCATTTAACTGCAACCTTATGTTTTAGAGTAGCGTTAGCAGCATCAATTGTAATTTGATCATCGGTTTTATCTCTATTCTCAATAGACAGATCATAATAATCAATTGGCAAATCAAGATACGGGAAAATTAATTCATCCTTAATCATTTTCCAAATTATTCTTGTCATTTCATCACCATCAATCTCAACTATTTTATTTTCTACTTTAATTTTATTGGTCATTTTAAGTTTTTATTGTTTTTTTATATATGAATAATACTATTTCCTAAAGAATTAATTAAAAATTCCCAACAAAAAAGATTTCCTACAATATATTAAATATTATTGATTTTGCAAGCTATTTATGACTACAACTCAAAATAAAATAAAACATTATCATAAGTATCTTCTACTATTGATTGCCATCATAACCCTAGCAATTCCCAAGATATCACAAGCTAAGATTTCAATCACAAATTGGCAAGAAGAAATTCATCTAAATAATAAAGGGAAAATTAATGAGGTCAGGATTAATGCTAAAATAGAAAATCTACCCAAAAATACTTATCATAATAATTTTACTATAATTTTCGACAAAAAACAAAAAATTAACATAATAAAAGTTAAATTTGACAATAGAATAGCCAAGTATTCATTTAGTAATAATAAATTAGAAATAAAATTCAACGCTAAAAAATTTAATAAACAAAATATCCAAATAGAATATTCTTATGAAGAATTTCATAAAAAAAATAATCAATATTTAAGACAAGAATTTATATCTGCACCCAATTGGATTTCTGGCTCCAAAGCTAGTATAACCCTAAATATACCGGACAATCTTGAATTACTAAGCCTTCATGATAATTTAGAAAAAATAGATAATAAATTAATATATCAAGGTATAATACCAAAAACAGGAATTTCAGAATTAATCAAATTAACCTCAAAATCAAGCATCTGGAATGTGACAATAGAAAATCATATTAATATTGATAAAAAACTAACATCCCTAACCGTTGAAATACCAATTTATTTTCTTGGATCAGGGCAAAAAATTAACAATAGCAAAGTAATATCAAATGCCTATATAAATTCATCGAAAACTCATGGCAAAATACATAATATCACCTATAAAAACATAGAACCACAAAACATTAACCTAAAGCTTAAAGCACAAATCAAAACTGGATCAGATAATAAGGTAAAGATAGATAGAGATGCTAATAATTATTTAAAAATATCAAAAGAAGATTATCAATTAATGGAAAATATCTTAAAGCAAATTAAAAATAATCCACAATATCAAAATTTACCACTTTATGCAAAAATTGGCAGCTTTGTTCATAATTACATTAAATATGAAAAATCTTATGTTGGCAAATTACTGGATATAAAATCTATTTTAAATATTAAAAAAGGAGTTTGTGTTGAATATGCTACTTTATTTAATGCCCTAGCAAGAACAGCCAATATACCATCAGCAATTATTAATGGCGTTGCTAATGGCGAATATGATAAATTTGAAAGACATAGCTGGAATTTAATCTATCATAAAAATCAATGGATCGAGGTTGATCCAACATGGAATTTAATGTCAGGCATTGTTAGTTCATCTCACATTTATTTTTACGACAATGAATTAACTTCAATTAATGCTAAATGGCAAGAAAAACAAGAACAAGACACTAAAGTTCTACTTAATAGTGATTTTATAATAGAATAATACCATCTTTAAAACGTCTTAAAATAATAAGCAATCTAACATCATGTTTTTTGCTAAAAATTATTTAGTTATATTACTCATTATGTGTGGGGCTTGTTATTAAAAGAGATTATAAATCCTCATAACCACAAATCTTAAGGCCATAACCTTCTAAGCCAATAACAGATTTTTTAGAATTCGTTAAAAGACGCATATTTTTAATACCAAGATCAAGTAAAATTTGCGCGCCAATTCCGTAATTTCTAAGCTCATTTTGATTTCTATTTACTTTCCCTTCAAGTAAATTAAGCAAGGGTTCACCTTGCTGTCTAATAATAACAATAGCACCTTTTGGCATTTTAGATATTTTAGCAATAGATTTTTGTAAAATGCTATCATTTTGCGCTAAAATATCATTAAAAATATTTAAATGATGCATTCTAACATTAATTTCCTCTTCTGAGTTAATTTTTCCCTTAATTAAAGCTAAATGCTCAGTATTATCAATTTTATTTTTATAAATTATAACATTAAAACCCGGTAAATGTGGAATTTTTACTTCTTTTACTCTTTTAATTAATTTATCATGGTGACGGCGATATTCTATTAAATCAGCAATAGTGGCAATTTTTAAATCATGTTTTTTAGCAAACTTATTTAAATCAGCCATTCTGGCCATAGTGCCGTCATCATTCATAATTTCACAAATAACTCCAGATGGATTAAGTCCGGCTAATTTTGAAATATCAATAGCAGCTTCAGTATGTCCAGCCCTCACTAAAACACCACCATCTTGCGCCTGAAGCGGAAAAATATGTCCGGGACTAACAAGATGATTCTTTCCCTTATTCATATCAATGGCATCAGCAACAGTCTTAGCTCGATCATAAGCCGAAATACCAGTGCTAATACCTTCTTTTGCTTCAATTGAAATTGTAAAAGCAGTTTTATTTCTAGATTGATTATTCATTGACATTAAGGGCAGATCAAGCTCTCTTACTCTCTTAGAGTCAAGGGATAGGCAAATTAGACCCCTACCATATCTTGCCATAAAATTAATTATTTTATCATCACACATCTGCGCCGGCATCACTAAATCACCTTCATTCTCACGATTTTCATCATCAACTAAAATGAACATCTTACCATTCTTGGCGTCTTGAATTATTTCCTCTATTGAGCTTAACATAATTTACTTAAACAAATTTAAATTATTCAAATATCTGATAATTTGATCAAATTCTATATTAATTACATCGCCAACTTTTAAAAAAGCAAAATTACTATTATTAAAAGTGTGATCAATGATATTTACCGTAAAATAATCAGCAAAAACATCGTTAATTGTCAAAGATACACCATTTAAAACGACAGAACCTTTTTGACAAATAAATTTACGCATATTTTCGCTAATTTCAAAAGAAAAACATAGTGACTCATCAATTTTTTCAATTGATTTGATCTTAACAATATCATCAATATGACCACTAACCAAGTGCCCACCAAGCTCATCACCAGCCCTTAAGGCAAACTCAATATTAATTTTATCATTAATTTGCCAATATTTAATATTAGTTTTTAAAATAGATTCTTTTGAAGCTTGAAAATCAAGAAATAGTAAAGCGCCCTGCTCTTCTTTTTTTATTAAGGTTAAACAAACACCGTTACAAGAAACAGAACAGCCAATTTCTAAGTTGCGATCAGTAATTTCTTTACTTAAAAGTGAAAGTCTGATTAAAAGATCTTGATCTTGATTTTTAGTTAGATTTTCAATATTTGCTAAATTTGTAACAATGCCTGTGAACATAGTATTTAGCAGGATTGAAGGCTTAAAATTTCTGATTTCATTTTAGATAAAGCAGCAGCTTCAATTTGACGAACTCTTTCTTTTGAAATTTTATAAATTTTACTTAAAGATTCTAAGGTTTGAGCTTTATCAGATAATTGACGAGCAGAAATAATTTGTTTTTCACGTTCATTTAATTTTTTAAAAGCCAACTCAACTAATTTCTCACTTTGGTTAATTTGCTGAGATTTAATCGCTAATTCTTCTTGGTTTTCATATTCAGATTCAAGCTGATCTATAAATTCTGCTTCACCATCACCATCTCTAATTAATCTATTCAAAGATCCATCAGAGTTTTGCAATCTAGAATTCATATTAATAACTTCTTTTTTGGAAACATTTAAATCATTGGATATAGCCTCAATATGTTCTGGCAATAAATTACCTTCATTTGCGGCATTTAATTTATTTTTAATCTTTTTTAAATTGAAAAATAATTTTTTCTGCGCTGCTGTAGTGCCAATTTTAACCAAAGACCAAGATTTTAAAATATATTCCTGTATATAAGACTTAATCCACCACATGGCATAGGTAGAAAAACGAAAGCCTTTTTTAGGCTCGAACTTCTTTACCGCTCTCATTAAACCAAGATTACCTTCAGAAACTAGATCGACAACTGGTAAGCCGTAATTACGAAATTTAGTAGCAATTTTAACCACCAATCTTAAATGACTTTGCACCAACATCTGAGCGGCATAATTATCATCATTTTGATTATATCTCATAGCATAATCATATTCTTCTTTTTCTGTAAGTAAGGGAATTTTATTTATTTTTTGTAAATATTGAAAAAAACTACTTTCAGAGGATCGTGGAGCTAGAAAAGAACTGTTATTTATATATAATTCGTTATTTATTTTCATCTTTATTGCATCTTAAAAAAAATTAAAAAATTTCCATTTAATTATATTTTACCTTTGACAATAGTCAAGTAAATAATTAAAATAGAGACCTATGAACATTAACTCAATGAAAATATGATAATAAAATCCTACGCAAAAATCAATCTTTTTTTAGAGATCATTAGCAAAAATAAACAAAATTATCATATTTTACGCAGCATAATCTGCTTTATCGACCTATATGATTTAATAAAAATAGAGAAAAGCAATAGATTATCCCTAAATATTTCTGGAAAATATGCAAATTTTCTAGAAAATGATAATTCTAAAAACATTATCCTAAAAACCGTCAATCTTATGGCAAAAAGATTTAATATTTCTGATAATTTTGCTATTTCTTTAGAAAAAAATATACCAATTGGCGGCGGCCTTGGCGGAGGCTCCTCAAATAGTGCTTCAATTATATTAGCTCTAAATGAATTATTTAACCTTAAATTAAAAGAATCAGAATTAATTAAAATAGCTTTAGAACTGGGCTGCGACGTCCCTATCTGCTTAAATCAAAATATGGCAATAATTGAAGGAATAGGAGAGAAAATTACCTCAATCCATACAGACCAAAAACCATTATTTTGCTTAATAGTCAATCCAAATATACACCTATCCACGAAAGAAATATTTTCATCAATCAATATTAAAGGAAATAACAATAGCAAAATAAATCTAGAAAATAAAAATATCATAGATATTATTAAAAATAGAAATAATGATTTAGAGGAAATTGCCATTAAAATTGCACCTATAATTCAAACCATTCTAAATAAAACAGAAAAACAAAAAAATTGCTTAATCGCCAGAATGTCTGGCAGTGGCTCTAGCTGTTTTGGTTTATTTGAAAATGAAAAAGAACTAAATTTAGCCTATAATTCTTTAAAAAATGATTTTCCTGAATTTTACATAAAAAAAACACAATTAATTTATGAAAAAATATAACGGATTTTTACCACTCGAAATGCAAATCAGTAAAATCACCAAGCCTCTTTCAAAGAATAAACAAGATCATTTTGCCACTTTACACAATATAGTTAAAAATTGGTCAGATATTGTTGGCAAAAAATATGCTATATATTGCTATCCTAAAAAAATCACCGCAAATCAATTTCAAAAATCTACTTTATTTATCTGCGCCCACAACTCAGCAGCAGCCTTTGCGCTAGATGCTAATAAAAATTATATTATTGAAAAAATCGCCTGCTATTTTGGCTATAAAATCATCAATAATATCAGAATTACTCAGGAATTACAAGAAATCAAAACTCAGATAAAAGAAGAAATAATATTAAAATCAGAAGATAAAGAATATATCAATAAAATAACACGTGAAATTGAAGACGAACAACTAAAAAACACCCTAAGAGAACTTGGAAAATGTATTTTTAACAAGAAAACTGATTAAAATATTGATTTTATCAATATTCATAATTAAAGTTAAGAAAAGATTCTGACAATATTCATAAAATCAATGACAAAAGAACAAAAATTAACTGGAGCGCAAATTATTATTGAAGCCTTATTGAATGAAGGGGTTGATACTGTTTTTGGCTATCCAGGTGGTGCAATCCTGCCACTTTATGATGCTTTATTCACGCAAAATAAACTTGGTCATATTTTAACTAGACATGAACAAGCTGCATCTCACGCAGCAGAAGGATATGCCCGCTCAACCGGAAAAGTTGGCACCATAATTGTCACCTCAGGACCAGGTGCAACTAACACCATAACCGGCCTTGCTGATGCTTACCTTGATTCCATTCCTTTAGTTTGTATTTCAGGACAAGTTCCAACAAATGTTATTGGCACTGATGGCTTTCAAGAAGCTGATGTTACTGGACTTACCAGATCATGCACTAAGCATAATTATCTAGTTAAAGATGTTAATGATTTAGGTCGCATTATTCATGAAGCCTATTATATTGCCAAAACTGGCAAACCAGGTCCAGTATTAATTGACATACCAAAAGATGTTCAAAATAATATAGGTATTTATCACGGAAAAACTAAAATAAATCGTCCCTCTTATAAATTTAGCAATAAGAAGAATCTAAAAATTGACGAAGATTCAATTTCTGAAGCTATCAATTTATTAAAAAATGCCAAAAAACCAATATTATATGTTGGTGGCGGGGTGATAAATTCAGGATCAAAAGCAAGTGAATTATTACTAAAATTTGTTGAATTAACAGGCTATCCAGTTACCAATACATTAATGGGTCTTGGCAGTTTTCCTGGTAGTAATGATCATTTCATTGGCATGCTTGGCATGCATGGCACCTATGAAGCCAACATGGCAATGCATGATTGCGATGTTATGCTTAATATTGGAGCTCGTTTTGATGACAGAATCACTGGCTTAGTTAGCAAATTCTCGCCAAATTCTAAAAAAATTCACATTGATATTGACGATGTTTCTATTGATAAAATAATCAATGTTGATGTTAAAATAGTTTCTGATGCTGGTATTGCGATTGAGCAGTTAATTAAGAAATGGCAAGAATTAGAATTAAGAAATAGAAAATCAGCCATAAAAGACTGGTGGCAACAAATTAAAAAATGGCAAGATATCAAAAGCTTGTCTTATGAAAAATCTGACACAATAATTAAGCCAGCATATGCTCTTGAAACTTTAAAAAACCTTACCAAGGGTCAAAATACATATTTTTCAACCGATGTGGGTCAACATCAAATGTGGGCAGCACAATATCTTTCTTTTGACAAACCAAAACAATGGTTAACATCTGGAGGACTTGGAACAATGGGTTACGGCGTTCCTGCTGCTATAGGTGCGGCAGTGGCCCACCCCAAATCAACAGCAATATGCATTAGTGGCGACGGTTCTTTTTTAATGAATATGCAAGAATTAAGCACTATTAAACAATATAATTTACCGGTAAAAATTATCATTTTAAATAATCAATATCTGGGAATGGTAAGGCAATGGCAAGAATTAGTTTTTGAAAATAGAGAAAGTGAATCTTACATGGATTCTTTACCAGATTTCGTTAAATTAGCAGAAAGTTTCGGCATAAAAGGCATCAGATGCTCTGATCCAAAAGAATTGGAAACAAAATTTAAAGAAACTTTAAATCATAAAGGGCCAGTTTTATTTGACTGCGTCATTGATAAAGCAGAAAATGTATTCCCTATGATTCCAGCAGGATCAGCTCATAATGAGATATTGCTCGGATCTCAAGCCAAAAAATATGTACAAAAAAATAAAAATGCTGTTTAATTAAAATTATTAAAATGTCTAAAGAAATAACAAAAAAACACGTAATTGCAATCTTAGTCGATAATGAAGCTGGAGCTCTTGCCAGAATTGTCGATCTATTCTCAGGCAGAGGCTACAACATCGAATCATTAAATGTTGCCCCAATAACAGAAGATAAAAAAATATCCAGAATAACAGTTACAACTCATGGCAGTTCCAAAACAGTTGATTTAATTTGCAAATTACTAAATAGAATTATTCCTGTATATAAAGCGGTTGAATTAACTAAAGAAGAAGGCTATATAGAAAGAGAGTTAGCCTTAGTTAAAATTATTGGAGATGAAGAAAAAAGACAAAAGGCCTTAGCAATTATCGATAATCACAGAACAAATGTTATCGACATAACCGGAGATTCAATTGTATTTGAAATAATTGGAAGCTCAGAGAATATTGATGACTTAATAAATGAATTATCTCCACTTGGTCTTGATGGAGTTTCAAGAACGGGAGTAGCCGCAGGTTTTAAAGGGGAAAAAAAGCTAACTAAATAATAAATCTGATAATTGGTATTATACCAAATCCCAACTTTAGAATAGGTTAAACCTATTTAACGAATTAGTTTAAAAAGAATCATCAATTTTTTTACAAATTTACCAAACTCTTTTTGCCAAAACAACAACATAAATTTTTCCAGAATTATTCTTCTTTAAAATTTTAGCACAGCTATCTATCGTTACGCCAGTTGTAAAAACATCATCAATAATTAAAATATTTTTTCCTTTTATTTTATTTTGATATTTCGAATTAAATTTAAAAGCACCTTTTAAATTATCCTTTCTGCCAATTTTACTCAATAAAAATTGTGGCTTCGTATCCTTGCTTCTAATAATTAAATCAAAAATAATATTCACCTTAGCAATTTTAGCTAGATTCTTAGCAATTAACGCACTCTGATTATATCTTCTTTTTCTTAGACGCTTCTTATGTAGAGGAACAAAACTGATATAGTCAATTTCATTTAAAAAATCTTGACTTGCATTAGAAATTAATTTCGCAAAGAAGCTAGCTAGGATAGTTTTATCATTATATTTGAAATCAAAAATAAATTTTTTACTAACATCATTATATCTATAAATTGCAATTAATTTATGATATTCAGGCTTTTCTGAAGCGCAAGCAGCACATAGCATCTCTTTTTCAATTTCAAACTCAAAAGGATGGGAGCAAATCGGGCAACAAGGATCGGAAATAGATTCTAATTTATTAAAATCTTCCTGACAAAAATAACCATTAGCAATTATTTTCTTGCAAATAATACAATGACTAGGCATTATTATGCCTATTAAATACTTCAATAAAGGAACTAACTTTTTTATAAACATTATCTTGTGGTAAAAAATAATCAAATATTCGACAGAAATTTATTAAAAAATAATCTAGATAGATTTAGCAGTCAATTAATTAATCATAATTTTCTTTTCAAGGAAATTTCCAACAGAATTTATGAGAATGTTTTAGATTTCAAGCAAGATTTTTCTAATATTTTAGAAATTAACGCTCAAGATGGCTTCTTGGGAAGAAAAATTGCTCAAAAGAAAAATTGCCAGAATTTAATTCAAACTAATTTTTGTCATGAATTAAATAAAGCATATCCAGAAAATTCCAATAATATCACTTTAAACGAAGAAAATTTATGCTTTAAAGAAAACTCATTTGATTTAGTAATAAACAATCTCAGCCTGCATTTTATCAATGATGTTTTAGCTAATTTATTTGAAAATAAGCAAATATTAAAAGAAAATGGTGTATTTATTGGCTTCTTCTTTGGCGGTCAAACATTAAAAGAACTCCGAGAAATCTTTAACAAAGCTGAAATAGAAATTTATAATAGAATTTCACCAAGAATAATACCTTTTATTGATGTTAAAGATGCAGGAATGTTAGCTCAAAAAGCTGGTTTTAAAAATATAATTTCAGATAATCAAAATATTGAAGTTTCCTACAATTCCTTATTGAAATTAATGCAAGATTTAAGAAATATGGGTCTTGGCAATATACTTTTTGATAGAAATAAAGAATTTTTGAATAAAAAAATGCTTTTTTTGATGGAAAATTTAATTAAAGACCTTTACAATGACGGAAATGAAGATTTTATTTCCACTTTTGAAGTTATAACAATTACCGCTTTTAACTAATGCAAGAAATTACAAATTCCAAAAAAATCTATATAAAAACTTATGGCTGCCAAATGAATGTTTACGATTCTGATCGTATGTCAGATCTCATGACAGGCATTGGTTACACCCATATAGATACTCCAGAAAATGCTAATATGGTTCTGATAAATACCTGTCATATTCGTGAAAAAGCAGCAGAAAAATTATATTGCGATCTTGGCAGAATTAAAAAACACAAAGAGAACATGCAAAAACAAGGCAAGGAAATGATAGTTGCTGTTGCCGGTTGCGTTGGCCAGGCGGAAGGTAGGGAAATTTTTAAAAGAGCGCCAATAGTTGATATTATTGTTGGCCCTGAAAGCTATCAAACTCTTCCAGATCTTGTTGGAAAAGTATTAAGAGACAAATCAAAAGAAATTGATCTTGAATTTAAGCCTGTTAATAAATTTGACATTTTAAAAGAATCAAAAGAAAAAAGTGCTGTTAGTAGCTTTTTGTCAATTCAGGAAGGCTGCGATAAATTCTGTACTTTTTGTGTGGTTCCCTATACTAGAGGCAGTGAATTTTCACGCCCGGTTCAGCAGATAATAACAGAAGCTCAAAATTTAAGTAAAAATGGCGCTAAGGAAATTTACCTATTAGGACAAAATGTTAACGCCTATCACGGCAAAGATGAAAATGATAATGAAATAAATCTAGCAAAATTAATAAAAGAAATTGCTAAAATTGACAATATTAAAAGAATTCGTTATACCACATCCCACCCAAGAGACATGGATGATGAGCTAATAAAGGCACATGGCGAGATTGAAAAATTAATGCCTTTTTTACATCTACCAATTCAATCAGGATCAAACAATATCCTAAAAGCCATGAATAGGAAGCATACTCATCAAGATTATGTAAAAATTATTGAAAAATTACGCAAAACGACCCCAGATATCGGCCTATCATCCGATTTTATTGTTGGCTTTCCTGGTGAAACAGATCAAGATTTCGAAGATACTTTAGAATTAGTTAGAAAAATAAAATTTACATCCTGCTACTCATTTAAATATTCACCAAGACCAGGAACTCCAGCCCCAAACCTTGAGCAAGTAGATGAAACAATAAAAGCTAAAAGACTTCAAATCTTGCAAGATCTCTTAGCTCAGCAACAATTTGAATTTAATCAACAATTTGAAGGTCAAACAATGGAGATTTTATTTGATCGCAAAGCTAAAAGCAAAGATCAAATTATTGGCAAAAGCCCTTGGCTACAATCAGTTGTAATTGAAGATAGAGATGGAAAATACCTCAATCAATTCGTACAGGTAAAAATAACCAAATCACGGCCAAGTAGTTTGATTGCGGAAATTTTATAAATTAAAGATTGGAAGATAGTTCCTTGCTTTTTTGATTAATTTTACTACTCAATTCTGTAATAAAATCTTTTTTATCGGTTTTTGGATCAATTTGTGGCAAAAATTCTAATATTATTTTACCTTTTCTTTTAAAGAATTTATTCTTATTCCAAAAATATCCAGAATTTAGGGCAGCTGGTATAATTTTGCATTTCAATTTAGAATAAATAGCGGTGATTCCTGCTTGATATGGATAATCTTCATCATTAGCACCAATTGGAACGCGGGTTCCTTGTGGAAAAATAATAATTTGACGATCCTTCTTTAAATAATTATCACTATCTTGAATTAAAGACTTCAAAGCCTTCATTCCACCCTCTCTATCTACAGCAATACCGCTCATTTTCCTTAGATACCAACCATAAAAAGGTATTTTTAGTAATTCTTTTTTATAGGCATAAACTGGTCTATTAAAAATCAAATGCATTATCATAGTTTCCCAGGCAGATTGATGCTGACAAGCTATAATAAAACCGCCCTCTTTTGGTAAATTTTCTTGACCGCGCACTTCGTAATCAATTCCACACAAATATTTTAACATCCAAACTATTAATTTAGACCAGATAAGCGCACCCTTATCAGCATGCTTAGAATCAACACCAATAAAAACCACAGAATAAATTACAGGAATGATGATACCCCAGATAGCAAGAAATATTTCAAAAAGAATGGAGCGTAGGAACACTACTAAAAGATAATTGATTAAAATGGTGCCGAATGTCGGATTCGAACTGACGACCTACTGTTTACAAGACAGTTGCTCTACCAACTGAGCTAATTCGGCATTATTAATAAAGAACCAGATAATATTTATCAATAAACATATCAGATTCCTCAAATTCAATATAGAAAATATTATTTATCATTTCTTTAAAAATCAAGAGAAATTTTATTAATTATTTTATTTACCTTATTGCAATTTATATTATTTGTTGTAATCTATGAATCCATAATCAAACTCCATCTTTAAAATCATTAATACATTTAAAGAGATAACATATTTAACTTATATTAAGAATTGAATGTCTGCTGATTCTACAATAGTCAATAAATACGCAAAAGCAGCTTTTGCCATAGCTAAGAAAAACAAATTAGAAGATATTTTTGTATCTGACATTGATAAAATATGTCAAACAATAACTCCTCTTATCAAGGAATTATCAAATCCAGCTATTTCAAAGAAAAAACTACAAGAAGTCATAACCGAATCAGCAAATAAATTAAACATTAACGCTAAAGTTATTGATTTCCTGGTAAATGTTACTAATTCTAGAAGAATTAATATTTTAGATAAAATACTAGCAGAAATAGAAGCTCTGGTAAAGGCAGATAAAAATATTATTCAAGTTGAGGTTACCTCATCTCGCAAATTAACACAAAACAACATTGCGGAAATAAAGAATCTGTTAGAAAAAAAATATAACAATAGTAAGGTGGAAATAAGCGAAGAAGTAAAAAAAGAAATAATTGGTGGAATTATCATTAAAATTGGATCTTTAATAATTGATTCAAGTATAAAAAACCAACTATCAAGTATTTATGCTGAATGCAAATCAGCTATATAATTATTAATAATTTAAATTTTAAACATAATGCAGTTAAATGTAGGTGAATTTTCTGATATTTTACAAAAAAGAATCGAAGGATTCCAAACTTCCGCAGAATTAAAAGAAGTCGGTCAAGTTGTTTCAGTCGGTGACGGTATTGCTAAAATATATGGCCTTGACAATGTTCAGGCTAGTGAATTAGTAGAATTTGAATCAGGCGTAAAAGGAATGGCTCTTAACCTAGAATCAGATAATGTTGGTGTAGTTATCTTCGGTGATAGTGAAAAAATCCGAGAAGGATCTTCTGTAAAAAGAACTGGTAAAATTGTTGAGGTTCCAGTTGGAAAAGGACTTCTTGGTAGAGTTGTCGATGCTCTTGGTAATCCAATTGACGGCAAGGGAGCTCTAAAGGATGTCGAATATCAAAGAGTTGAAATTAAGGCACCTGGAATTATTTCCAGACAATCAGTTTCAGAACCTATGCAAACAGGTATCAAGGCTATTGACAGTCTTATTCCAATTGGCAGGGGTCAAAGAGAATTAATAATTGGAGATAGACAAACTGGTAAAACAGCTATCGCAATTGACGCTATGATCAATCAAAGACCAGCTCATGAAACAGGAAATGATAAAGAAAAATTATTTTGCGTCTATGTTGCTATTGGTCAAAAAAGATCAACAGTTGCTAATATTGTCAAAACATTAGAAGAGGCAGGGGCCATGAAATATTCAGTTGTAGTTAGTGCCACAGCTAGTGAATCTGCATCTCTACAATTTTTTGCTCCTTATACAGGGTGTTCAATTGGTGAATATTTCAGAGATAATGGTATGCATGCCTTAATTACCTATGACGATCTCAGTAAACATGCTGTTGCCTATAGAGAGATGTCTTTACTACTTAGAAGACCTCCAGGGCGTGAAGCTTACCCAGGCGATGTATTCTATATCCATTCCAGATTGCTTGAAAGGGCAGCAAAAATGTCTGATGCAATGGGCGGTGGCTCTTTAACAGCGCTCCCAATCATTGAAACACAAGCCGGAGATGTATCTGCATATATTCCAACTAATGTAATTTCAATCACTGACGGGCAAATCTTCCTTGAGACAGAATTATTCTATAAAGGTATCAAGCCTGCTGTTAATGTTGGCTTATCAGTTTCCAGGGTTGGTTCTGCAGCTCAAACAAAAGCAATGAAACAAGTTGCCGGAACAATTAAGCTTGATCTAGCACAATTCAGGGAACTGGAAGCCTTTTCTCAATTTGGCTCTGATCTTGATCAAACAACTCAAAAATTACTAGATAAAGGTAAAAAATTAACAGAACTATTAAAGCAGAATCAATATTCTCCTTTAAAAACTGAGGAACAAGTTGTTTCTATCTATGTTGGCGTAAAAGGCCATCTTGATTCAATTGATACTAAAGATGTATCTAGGTTTGAAACAGAATTTTTAAGAAAAATAAGATCAAAACATCAAGATATTCTAGACTCAATTAAAAAAGAGGGTAAGATAATTGAAAAAACTGAAGAAAATCTAAAAAATGCAATTAAAGAATTTATAGATTTTTTCAAATAGATACAGCATGTCAAATTTAAAAACTCTAAAAACTAGAATTAAGTCGGTAAAATCAACGCAAAAAATGACAAAGGCCATGAAAATGGTTGCCGCCAGTAAATTACGTAAAGCGAAAGTAGCGGTTGAAACATCTCGCCCTTATGCTGATAAAATTGCCGAACTTCTGTTTAATCTAGCTTCAAACATCTCGTCACAAACTCAAAATGACCGTAGGTTTGCAATGTTAAATGATTGCAATAAACACAAAACTAACAAAACTCACTTAATTGTCATATTATCATCAGATCGTGGCTTATGCGGAGGCCTAAATACTTCAACAGTAAAATATGCCAAAAATTATATTAACTCACTTTTAAAAACTGGCAATAAAGTTAAAATATTCGCCGTTGGTAAAAAAGCCTACGATCAACTAAAGTCCTCTTTCCATGATTTGGTTATAGAGACTAAATTTGGTATTTTTAAAGACGATATAAAATATGAAACAGCATTGGAAATAGCAAATCAACTTATAGAATTATTTGAGAAAGAAAATTTTGATATTTGCGATACAATTTATAGTAAATTCAAATCAGCCATAGCTCAAGATGTTATAAAAAAACAATTAATACCAATTGATATCAAAAACACAAAAGGTAACGAGACTTTAATCACCTCCCCAGTAAATTACGAAGAAAATAAAGAGAAACTGCTGCACGATCTATTGCCAAAAAACCTTGCTATGCAAATTTACAATGAATTGCTTGAAAATAGTGCCAGTGAACAAGGTGCCAGAATGGCAGCCATGGAATCAGCTACAAATAATGCCGGTCAAATGATCAAAGATCTTACCTTAGTTTACAACAGAACAAGACAAGCAAATATCACTAGAGAATTAATAGATATTGTCTCAGGAGCAAACGCTGTTTAAATTTTACAATTCCACATTTCATAGTAAATTCTTTTCTTCAGCGAAATGAAGGACTTCTTCTCAGGACAAAATTACTGGATAAATATTGATAAGCCCTACGGATATTCTTCTGCAAAAATTGTAGCAATAGTAAAAAGAATCACAAAGGCTAAAAAAGTAGGTCACGCTGGAACCCTAGACCCTCTAGCAACTGGTGTCTTACCAATTGCGGTAAATAAAGCCACCAAGACTTGTGACCTAATCATGAATCATAGTAAAAAATATTATTTTGAAATTAGCTGGGGAGAATCAAGGGATAGCTACGATTTAGAGGGCAGGATTATAAAAACAAGTATAAATAGACCAACAAATCAAGAAATTATCAATATATTACCTGATTTTCTTGGAAAAATAGAACAAATGCCACCAAAATTCTCAGCAATTAAAATAAATGGTCAAAAAGCTTATAATTTAGCACGAAAAAATCAAGACTTTGAATTAAAATCCAGAAAAATTCATATAACAGAAATTAGATTGATTTTTAATAATAAAAATCACGCTGCTTTTGAGGTAAAATGCTCAAAAGGTACTTATGTTAGAGCATTATGTCGCGATATAGCACTAAAAACAGGAACATGTGGCTATATTTCTGTCCTAAAAAGACTCAAAACAGGAAATTTTGACATCAATAACACAATTTCTCTTGATAAATTAAAAAACCTTGTTAACATCAATGCTATTAACGGTTCAATTTTTAAATTACGCGATGTTCTAGGTTTTATGCCTGAAATAACTCTAAATAACGAGTTTGCTTTCAAAGTAAAAAACGGTCAAACTATATTAATCAATAATTTGCCCAACATAAATCAAAATAATTTAATAAAAATCATTAATAACGATGAATTAATTGGTCTTGGCAAAATAAATCAAGACAAACTAAAGCCAATTAATATTTTTAATAATTTATAAAGTTTTTAGATATAATATGTCAATCACTGCTCAAAATAAAAAAGAATTAATAACAAAGCACGCACAAAGTGAAAAAGATAGCGGCTCTGTTGAGGTTCAATGTGCAATTCTAACTAAAAGAATTGAAAATTTAACCGGTCACTTTAAAAATCATAAAAAAGATTTCTCTTCTAGAAGAGGTCTCTTAGTACTAGTAAGTAGACGAAGAAGTCTTTTAGATTACTTAAAATCTAAATCACAAGATCGCTATTCTAAATTAATCAAAGAGCTAAAATTAAGAAAATAATTCTCTTTGAATTCAATCCTCTTTAGATTCCTATTTCAGGATCTAAAATAACTTTAAAAAAAATAAAAGATGTCCATGTTTAACGAAATAAAAAAAGAAATCAATTGGAATGGTAAAACACTAACTTTAGAAACTGGCAAAATTGCCAGACAAGCTAGTTCAGTTGTTGCCAAAATGGGAAATACAACAGTATTATGTGCTGTTACAGTAGCAAAAGAAGCCTCTAAAAATATAGACTTCTTTCCTTTAACCATCAATTATCTTGAAAAATTCTATGCCGCAGGTAAAATACCAGGTGGATTTTTCAAAAGAGAAGCTAAGCCTTCTGATAGCGCAACCTTAACTGCAAGACTTATAGATAGACCATTAAGACCATTATTTAATAATTTCTATAATGAAGTTAATGTTGTTTGTACAGTTTTATCCTATGATCCTGATTGTAATCCGGACATAGTTGCCTTAATTGGTGCTTCTGCCGCATTGTCAATTTCTGAAGCTCCTTTTGAGGGACCAGCAGCTGGTGCAAGAGTTGGTTACATAAATAATGAATATGTTTTAAACCCAAGCCGAGAAGAATTACAAAATAGTAATCTTGAATTAATAATGGCAGGAAATAAAAGCTCTGTTCTAATGGTAGAATCAGAAGCAAAAGAACTTAGTGAAGAAATCATGCTTGGTGCCGTTAAATTTGGTCACGAACAATTTCAGCCAGTAATAAAAATGATTGAAGAATTAACTAAGGAAGCTGGAAAAGGGAAAATCACCAATGAAATTCCAGATAATTCTGCATTAAAAGATCAAATTCAAGATTTTGCCGGAGATAAAATTACTAAAGCCTATAAAATTACTGACAAGCAATCAAGAAGTACTGAATTACAAAATGTTAGAGATTATATAAGTTCAGAATTCATCAATGAAGATGAAGATGTTAGTCAAAATACCGTCAATTCTATTATTAAATCTTTAGAAAAAAATATAGTTAGAGGCGACATAATTACTAACTCAATCAGAATTGATGGCAGAAAATCTGATGAAGTAAGAGAAATCAAAGCGGAAGTTGGTATATTACCACAAGTCCATGGCTCAGCTTTATTTACCAGAGGTGAAACTCAGGCTTTAGTTGTATCAACTATCGGATCTTCTAAATTTGAACAAATGATTGATGGTCTAGATGACGGCATAACAAAAGAAACATTCATGCTACATTATAACTTCCCTCCATATTCTGTTGGTGAAACTGGATTTTTAAGACCACCAGGAAGAAGAGAAATTGGTCATGGAAAATTAGCTTGGAGAGCTGTAAATCCTTTATTTCCTAGTCAAGAAGAATTTCCTTATGTAACAAGAGTAGTTTCAGAAATTACAGAATCAAATGGTTCTTCTTCTATGGCTAGTGTTTGCGGAACATCATTAGCATTAATGGATGCTGGAGTTCCTTTAGCAAAACCAGTCTCTGGCATTGCCATGGGCCTAATAAAAGAAGGAGAAAATTATGTTGTCTTATCTGATATCATGGGTGATGAAGACCACCTAGGTGATATGGATTTTAAAGTTGCAGGTACTCAAGATGGTATTACAGCTTTACAAATGGATATTAAAATCAACGGTATTACTTCCGACATCATGCAAGCCGCTCTTAATCAAGCAAAAGATGGCAGGTTACATATATTAGATAAAATGTCTGAAGCATTAACCTCTCCAAGATCAGAACTTAATGGAAATGTACCAAAATTAGAAACAATTAAAATTAACCCATCTAAAATTAAAGATGTTATTGGTTCTAGAGGTAAAGTTATTAAAGGCCTATCAGAAGAGCATAATGTTAATATAGACATTAATGATAGCGGTGTAATAAAAATTACTGGCAGTAAAAATGAAAATATCAAAAACGCTATTAGCGCCATTGATGAAATAGTTTTTGAACCAGAAACTGGAACAATCTACGAGGGAACTGTAGTTAAAATCATTGATGCTGGTGCATTTATTAACTTCATCAATAATAGAGACGGTTTTGTTCATATCTCAGAATTAGCAGATTACAGAGTTGAATTTGTTGAAGACGTTATTAATGAAGGAGACTTCATTAAAGTTAAAGTTATTGGATTCGATAAAAAGGGCAGACCTAAACTTAGCTATCGCTGCGTAGATCAAGAAACAGGTGAAGACATATCTGACAGCGTAGTAGATAAAGAGGATAGTGTTCCTCCTACTGCTCCTAAAAAGAAAAAACGCGGTTTCTTCTCTTAAATTTTTAAATAAAAGAAAAAACTTAAAAAGCCTTACACTTTGTATTTACAAGGTGTAAGGCTTTTTTTTATAATTTTTTTCTAAAAAAGATGAAGAAGATAAGCTTATTTAATCATTATAATTTAAAGATGGATTTTGGTATTATACCATTTCCATAATATAATCATACAATACAATTGATCCGTTGTTTTTTTACCCATTGGTTTTGATCGCTGTCCCATTTATCCTTGGGTTTGTTGGTTTTTACGGATATAATGTAGGGGCGAACCTATGTGTTCGCCCGCTGTTCCATTTATCCTTGGGTTTGTTGCTAAGCAGACACTTCAGGTCTGCCCCTACAATTGATCCGTTGTTTTTTTATTACCAGTTTTCTTCGGACATATCCTATGTGTTAGCCTGCTGTGTTATACCATTTCCATAATACAGTCATATTGTATGATGATATTATGGAAATGGTATTATCTCACACAAAGATCTTTAATACCCAAAAACTATAGTACATCTCTTTGAATATAATATATAATTATTGGTGGATTTATCTATCGCGTAAACATTTTGTATATTTCCATTCTTAAGAGCTGTTATAACTGATTCACCCCCTGATAATTTAATAGCAGTATCACCAAAATATGGCATTTTAAAAGCACCAAACATATTATGACTACAGGCCCTACCCTCTCTAATTTCACTCATTTCTGACATATTTAAACTTTCCATCTCATTTAATTTGGTACTGTAGCTATGACAAGAAACAAAAGTAAATAATATAAAAACCATCAATATTCTATTCAACATATCACTCCTCAATTTATATATTATATCAAATTCATTTTTAATGAATATTAATATTACTTGTAAAAAAATACCTCTTTTACCATTATACAATAAATTGCAACATATGTCAAATCTCAGCAAAAATAGCAGTATGTTACAGCTGGTGAAATAGTAGGAAATCCAATCATAACTGATGGAGATACTATAAAAATTATAAATAAACGAATTAGACTTCATGGGATTGACGCACCCGAAAGTAAACAAATATGTAAAAAAAATTTAGAGGAATATAGATGTGGAGTAGAAGCCACAGAAGCATTGTTAAAAAAGATTAACAAGAATCAAGTGAGGTGTAGAGTTCAGGATAGATTGGACAGATATAAGAGATATATAGGCGTTTGTTTTGTTGAAGCAATAAATTTAAATCAATGGATGGTACGAAATGGTTATGCAGTGGCATATCGAAGGTATTCTAAAGATTACATAAAAGATGAAGACTATGCAAAAAAAAATAAA
>CAJQHT010000031.1 GCA_905478245.1 uncultured Rickettsiales bacterium
TAGCTCTATACTCCGTCTTTTACAATTATTCCTGTAGTTGGTATTGTTGGTCTTACTGGTGGAGTATAAGAGTTGTGAACAATTTGACCAGTTGTGGGTATGTTTGGTCTATTAGCTGTTATTTGACTTGAGCCTTGACCTTGTGTAGTCGTAGTTGTGGCGTTAGTATTATTACTTCCTTGATTATTAGAAGAGTTAGAATTATTGTCTGTAGGCATATAAATTACATTTTTTGTTAGCACGAAAAATAAAAGCCCTGCGTCAACAGGGCTTTACCACTTTAAACTCCAAATCTCTATTTTGCAAATAGCATATTTCCTAGCAAATCATCAAAGTTGCTTTCATTATCCCTATTATTAAATCTCCAGCAAAACTCATCTAAATATCTGTTCAAATACTTCTTACTTACTTTGTGAAATTGTCCAACCATTCCACGCTTAACAATAGCCCAAAAGCTTTCAATACTGTTAGTATGAATAGCTCCTCTTGCATATTCTTTGCTGTGATTGATTGAAAAGTGCTTAACAACTTTATTCATTCCAAAGTAGACCCTGTATTCATCAGTCATCAAGATTGAATTAGAAGTGTTGATATTATTTCTAACTAACTCTTGTAAATCCTTAGCTTTTAGCTCGCCTTTGGAAACATTGCCAGCTTTAACCTTGCCGCCCCTTTCAATCATACCAACAACACACTCTTTCTTTGTTGCTCTACCTCTTGGATTGCCTTTGTCATCATCATCTTTATCTCTTTTCTTAGCTTCTTTACGAGGCTTGCCGCCAATATAAGTTTCGTCCATTTCTACAATACCAGAAAGCAAGCTTTGATCTTCCTGTATAGCATTTCTGATTCTATGAGACAAGCTCCAAGCTGTTTTAACTGGTAATTCTAAGTCTCTTGCTAATTGCCTTGATGAAATACCTTTTTTAGCATTAAGCATTAGAGAAATAGCTAAAAACCACTTTTGTAAAGGCAGTCTAGTATCGTGAAAGATTGTGCCAATAGTAACTGAAAAAGACTTGCGGCAGCCGTTGCAATGGTGTCTTAATCTATCCTTAGCTTTGTAGGTGTTTGTTGACTCACAATAAGGGCAAACTGGAACGCCAGCCCATCTTTTTTGCTCTAAATGGTTAATGCAAGATTCTTGAGTAGGGAATTGTTGGAAAATTTGAATGATATTCATAACCAGTTGAATTTAAATTAGTAACTAATAATTAAGACTAAAATACATTTTTAAATAATTATTTAATAGTTCAATTTTTAGAGATGTATTTTGGTATGAATTATGTATTATCATATCAATTTATAATTATTAAAACATTATGTCAAATTTTACTTTTGCGGAATATATATGGATAGATGGAACTATCCCAACTCGCACCACTAGATCAAAAACAAGATTAGTTCAATTAAGCTCAAATCCTTCTATTGAAGATTTTCCTGAATGGGGCTTTGATGGATCTTCAACAAATCAAGCAACTGGAGATGATTCTGATTGCTTATTGACCCCTGTTAGCTTCGTTAAAGATCCAATAAGAGAGGGTAATAATTATTTAGTATTATGTGAGGTTAATAATCCGGATGGAACTGCTCATGAATCAAATTCAAGAGAACAGCTAAGGGCAGTACTTGCGGCTGGAGCTGCAAAACAAGATCCTTGGATAGGGTTTGAGCAAGAATACACCTTGCTTGATAGTGAAAATAATCCCTTAGGATGGCCTAAAGATGGCTACCCAGCTCCTCAAGGTCCTTATTACTGTGGTGTTGGTGCCAAAGAGGTTAATGGCAGACAAATTGCTGAAGAGCATGCAAAAAAATGCAACGAGGCTGGTCTTTTATTTTATGGTATTAATGCTGAAGTTATGCTTGGTCAATGGGAATTCCAAATTGGATTTCGTGGAGATGAAAATGAAACAACTGACATTTTAACAACTTCTGATCATATGTGGATTTCTCGTTGGTTGCTTAGCCGTATTGCTGAAGAGTACAATGTTATTGTTTCCATTGACAACAAGCCTGTAAAGGGCGATTGGAATGGTGCTGGAATGCATACTAATTTCTCTACTAATGACACAAGAAATAAAAAGACTGGAATGCAGGCAATCAAAGATGCCATACAAAATCTTTCCACAAAGCATAGTGAGCATGTATCTCTTTATGGATCTGGATTAGATGAAAGATTAACAGGTCTTCATGAAACTTGTGGTATAAATACCTTTAAAGCAGGAGTTGCTGACAGGGGCTGTTCAATAAGAATACCTCAGTCAGTTAATTTAGATGGCTATGGTTATTTGGAAGATCGTCGTCCAGGAGCTAATTCTGATCCTTACTTGGTTGCATCCCGCTTATGTACATCTATTTGCAATATTAATGAGTCGGTGATGTCTTTTACATCATGGCCAAGAATTAATACGGTAAGTAGTAGCTTGAAAGCCTTGTCAGGCTAGTTTAAGCTTAAGATAAATATCAGCTATATTTTTATATGGCTGATATTTATCGCCATGTCTTAGTTTATAATTATTATCAATGGCAAGAGATTACCCAAAGGATTCATTTTTAGATATCTTGAAGGTAAAGATTAGTACAAGATATTTTTTAAATTTATTATCAACAATTTCAAAATTACAGTAATATTATGAGATTTTTATTATTAGTATTAGGTATATTATTATTTTCTCAAAATGCCTTTTCGTCCAATGTTTCAAATATAGATTCAGGAGATACTGGCTGGGTAATGATTTCTGCTATATTGGTCATGATTATGGCTCCAGGTTTAGCTTTTTTTTATAGTGGAATGGTGAGGAAAAAGAATGTAATTTCAACCATAATGCATAGCTATATGAAATTATGCGTAATAAGTATAGTATGGGTTATTTGGGGTTATAGTATAGCATTTGGTGATTCTTATTATGGATTATTTGGTGATTTTAGCTTTTTAGGTTTTAAAAATGTTGGTCAAGAAGCCTTGGCTGGAATGACGATACCTCATATATTATTTGCTTTATTTCAAGGTATGTTTGCTGTAATAAGTGCCGCTATTATAACTGGATCATTTGCTGAAAGGGTTAGGCTGGGACCCGTATTATTATTTTCTGCAATATGGGTTACTTTTGTTTATGCTCCAGTTGCGCATTGGATTTGGGGTGGCGGCTGGATGCATTCAGTATTTCAGCCTCTTGATTTTGCCGGAGGTGCTGTAGTTCATATAAATGCAGCGGTTGCTGGTCTTGTTGCTGCTCTTTATCTTGGCAAAAGAGTAAATCATGATGGTGAGCTGCAAGCTCACAATGTGCCTCTAACGGTTTTAGGGGCTTCATTGTTATGGTTTGGTTGGTTTGGTTTCAACGCCGGTAGCGCTTTAGCTTCAGGTGGCTTAGCCTCCCTTGCTCTTGTAAACACCAATATAGCTGCAGCAGCTGGTGGTATGGGATGGTTTATAATTGAGTTAAATAGAAGAAAAAAATCTACCGCCATAGGTATAATTAGTGGATCTGTAGCTGGATTGGTTTCCATAACCCCTGCAGCAGGATTTGTTGAGCCATTTTCAGCAATAATAATAGGATTTATAGGTGGAGCGGTATGCTACTGGGCTGTTATGTATCTAAAGCCAAAATTAGGCTATGATGATTCTCTGGATGCTTTTGGTATTCATGGAATAGGTGGTCTTTGGGGTGCTATAGCTACAGGTATATTTGCAACCATATCTGTAAATCCAGACGGACAAAATGGATTACTTTATGGTAATATGGATTTATTAGTTGCTCAAATATGTTCTAGTTTAATTGTAATCATTTATTCTGCTGTAATGACTTTAGTAATTTTAAAAATTATAAGATTATTTATTAATGTTAGAGTTAGTGTAGAAGAGGAAAATCAGGGTCTGGATAAAACTTTACATGGTGAAACTGGTTATGATCTATAAAATTAATTAAAAAATAAATTATATAACATGAAAAATAAAAAAAATAATAAAACAACAAATGTAATTGAATTTAATTCAGGCGACGGCGATTATGATCAATGTGATCTAATATTCAAATCAATTGCTAGAAATGATAATTATGTTTATAAAAATGATATATTATCTATATTAAATAAATCAGGTATCCAGTATAATGACATTAGGATAAAGGATATTATTGGTAATTTGGATAAAATCTCTGATAGTAAAGGCATGGATTTACAAAAATTTACTGGCATTATTCAGAAGAATATTTCTATATTTGAAAAAGCTGTTAGTAAGAATTTTATTATTCCAGATTTTGAATTATTTAGTAATGATATCAAAGATATATATAATGATGTAATAAAAAATACATCTGGACATAATGCTGATTATATTCCTCAGCTCGCCAGGGTTAATCCTGATTTTTTCTCGGTAGTTTTTTGTAGTGTTGATGGCCAGATGTTTACACTAGGAGATAGTGAAGAGTCTTTTTGTGTTCAATCAACTTCAAAATCCGTTAGTTATTGTATTGCTTTGGAAAATAATGGTGAGGAAAAAGTTCATAGCCATGTTGGTAGAGAGCCAAGCGGAGCAAAATTTAATGAAATAACTTTAAATAGAAAGAATCTTCCTCATAATCCAATGATTAATTCTGGTGCAATCATGACTTGTTCGCTAATTAAGCCTGAGTTAAATTTGGCTGATAGATTTGAATATGTCACAAAGATATGGAATAAATTAGCAGGAGAGGGTAAGGTTGGCTTTGATAATGCTGTTTATCACTCCGAAAAAGAAACGGCAAATAGAAATTATGCTCTTGCGCACTTTATGAAAGAAGTCGGAGCTTTTCCTGAGGGGGGTAATATTGAAAATATATTAGATTTTTATTTTCAATCTTGCTCTATTCAGATAAATTCAAAGCAAATGGCTAGAATATTATCCACTTTAGCTAATGGAGGAATATGCCCCTTAACAAATGAAAAAATATTTTCAGCTGATACTGTTAAAAATTGTCTTTCCATGATGTATTCTTGTGGAATGTATGATTTTTCAGGGGAATATGCTTTTACAGTTGGTCTTCCAGCTAAGTCTGGAGTTTCCGGTGCTTTAATGATAGTTATCCCAAATGTTGGTGGTTTTGCAATATTCTCACCAAGATTAGATGCTCATCATAACTCAGCTAGAGGTGTTGAATTTAGTAAAAGATTGGTAAATAAATTTAATTTCCATAATTATGATAGCATGACCGCTTCGAATAGAAAAACAGATCCCAGGAAAAACCAGTTAGAATCATCTTCGGATGCAATTCTGCATTTTATATGGGCTGCAAGTCAAGGAGATATATCTGAAGCAAGAAAAGGAATTGTTCGTGGAGTTAATATTAACCAGGGTGATTACGATAAAAGAACTGCACTTCACTTAGCTGCAGCTGAAGGGCGCTGTCAAATGGTGGAATATCTTATTAAAAATGGTGCCGATATTAATGTTTTAGATAGATGGAATAATAGCCCTATTGTTGACGCAAAAATTAAAAACCATCAAGAGATAATTGATTTATTATTAAAAAATGGAGCAAATATTAAAAAATAATTAAAAATATATTAAAATTACCTATTTTATAATTTAAAAAAGATAAAATTAAGCATGGCTCAATTAAATAAAAATTTAAAAAAAATTATATAATAACTTTAAATATAAAAAATATGACACATGTAAAAATAATAGCTATAATATTAACATTAATTTTAGCAATTAATAGTAAAAGTCTTTTTGCTAATCAAAATTCTACCTCTAATTTACTGTCGGATCATCTTGATATTAGCTCTAATTTTGGCATGGTATCTAATTATGTTTTTAGAGGCACAACTCAAACTGGTGATAGGGCTGCAATACAAGGGTCTATAGAGCTTAATCACAAAAAAAGCGGTTTTTATTCTGGCCTATGGGCTTCTTCTGTTAATTTTAAAAATAATACTCAGGAGGATCTGGAATTTGATTTTTATGGTGGCTACACAAAGGAATTGGGATCTGTAAATACCGATCTTGGTTTAGTTTATTATAAGTACCCTGGATCTGATAAAAATTCAGAATATGATTTTTATGAAGCATATTTAGATTTATCAACTAGCTATAAAGCAATAGATTTTGGAAATACAATTAATTATAGTCCAGATTTTTTTGGTGGAATTGGTGATGCTTATTATTACAATCTATATGCTTCGTATAATATTAATAATAGGTTAACGCTTAATAGTTCCATAGGACATCAAGGATATTCTTCTTCTGACAATAGAAGTCATAATGATTGGTTAGCTGGAATTGATTATAAAATTAATAAAAATATTAGTGCTAATTTATCCTATACTGATAACAATATCAAAGAAGGAGAATCTTACGTTATAGCTGGAATTTCAATTGATTTATAATAGAGATAAATTTACTACAATATGTATCATAATTATACATATTGTAGCAGAATAATACAGTTAATGTGTTAAAATAAGACATATTAAGATTATCTAAACTTACTCCCACTCAATAGTTCCTGGAGGTTTAGATGTGATATCATAGACTACGCGATTAATTCCCTTAACTTCACCAATTATTCTATTGGTTACTTTTGTCAGAAAATCATATGAGAATTGATAAATATCAGCCGTCATGCCGTCAACTGAGGTAACTGCTCTTAACGCCAAAACATATTCATAAGTTCTAGCATCACCCATAACTCCGACTGTTTTAACTGGCAGTAAGACACAAAAGGCTTGCCATATTTTATCATATAAATTATGTTTCTTAATTTCATCAAGATAGATAAAATCTGCCTCTTGTAGGATTTTTATTTTCTCTCTAGTTATCTCTCCTGGTATTCTTATTGCAAGTCCAGGACCGGGGAAAGGGTGTCTTGAAATTATTTCCTTAGTTAGGCCTAATTCTAGACCTAATTTTCTAACCTCATCTTTAAATAATTGTCTAACCGGCTCAATAAGCTTCAGCTTCATGTCATCTGGAAGGCCTCCAACATTATGATGAGACTTGATAGTTTGGCTCCCACCTTTATTTGGATGTAAAGATTCTATAACATCAGGATATAAAGTACCCTGTGCTAAATATTTAGCATTCTTGATTTTTGAGGATTCTTGGTCGAAGATTTTAATAAATGCCGCTCCTATAATTTTCCTTTTTTGTTCTGGGTCGCTAATATTTTTTAATTTATTTAAAAATAATTCACTAGCATCAATATAGATTAAATTAATTCCAAAATGATTTTCAAAAACTTCTTTTACCTGCTTCCCTTCATCTTTTCTAAGCATTCCATGATCAACAAAAATACAAGTTAATTGCTTGCCTATGGCTTCATTAATTAAGGCAGCAACAACAGAGGAGTCGACACCGCCGCTTAATCCACAAATTACCTGATCTGAACCAACATGCTTTCTTATTAATTCAATTTGTTCATTTTTTAAATTACCCATATTCCAATCTTGCTTACATCCGGCAATATTTACAGCAAAATTCTTTAATAATTTTTTTCCCTCAAAAGAGTGTATTACTTCGGGATGAAACTGTACACCATATATTTTCTTTTTTTCATTTGATATGGCAGCGAAAGGTGCATTGTCAGTTTGAGCAATTATCTGAAAACCCTCTGGGATCTTAGTAACCTTGTCTCCGTGGCTCATCCAGACTTGACTATTTTTATCTGTAAAATCATTAAATAATGCCGATTCTTGAGTTATTTCAATTAATGCTTTTCCAAATTCCCTTACTTTAGATTCTTCTACTTTACCACCAAACATCTTACAAATAATTTGCTGCCCATAGCATATGCCAAGAATAGGGATATTTAAATCAAAAATAGCCTCATCAATAGAAGGAGATTGGTCTTCATTTACACTAGAAGGTCCTCCTGATAATATAATTGCCCTTGGATTCATTGATTTAATTATTTCTATGTCAATGTCCGGATTTTTAACTTCAGAGTAAATATTGAACTCTCTGATTCTTCTGGCAATTAATTGTGTTACCTGGCTGCCAAAGTCAATAATTAGAATTTTTTCGTGATTCATTTAATTTTTTAAAATTGTTTTTCTTATGATATTCTCTAAATCTTCATTTATTTTTCTGTTATATAAAATATTATATATCATTTTAGAAATAGGCATTTCTACGTCATGTTTCTTTGATAAAGAGATGATAGATTTAACTGACATAGCGCCTTCATAAACGGTATTTTTGTCACTAAGTATTTTTTTAGGATCACCGCCTTTTCCAATTAGAAAGCCTAGAGTGTTATTTCTGGAGTCTCTACTGGAGCAGGTTAGAAATAAATCTCCAAATCCAGCAGGAGAGGGGAATTCATGCTTATTTCCACCTAGTTTATTTGTTAGGTTATTCATTTCCTCTACGCCTCTTACCAAAAGGGCAGCCTTGGTATTTTCTCCTAATTTTAAACCTTCAATTATACCACAACCAATTGCTAGAATATTTTTAACTATACCGCAGATTTGTGCAGCTATTACATCTTGCGAGATAATTGGTAAGAAATATTCGCTATTCATTAAGTCTGCTATTTTTTCAGCATCTTTTTTATTCTCACAGGCAATAGTTGTAACTGATGGTAATTTTTTTGCTACCTCAATTGCAAAATTTGGCCCAGATAGAGTTGCATGAACATTGTTTGGAAAAATTTCCCTTACAAGATCACTAAATAGTTGTAGACTATTTTCATCTATACCCTTTGAGCATGTTATAAATATGGCGTCCTTAGATATATTATTTTCTTTTATTTGAAGTAAAACTTTTTTTACAACAATAGATGGCGTAACTATAAATATAAATTTAGTATTTTTTACGGTTAAACTTAAATTTTCTTGAGCAATAATATTTTTTGAAAGCTTAACGCCGGGTAGTCTATGGGTAGTTTGGTATTCATTTACTTCTTTTGCAACATTTTCCTCATTCGAATAAACAAATATTTTGTTACCATTTGAAGCTATAACATTTGCAATTGCTAGACCCCAAGCTCCCGCTCCAATTAAAGATATTTCAGCCATATTTTTAATATAAATTAATAAAAAAAAATTATAAATTACATCACTTAAACTGTCAAGAATAATGAATAATAGGATTTAGTATTATATCAATTATAAAGAAATTTACCGCAATATAGCTATAGGAACCTCTGAAAAACTAAAACATATTTTGGCAAAACCTCTCTTTTTGGCACTTTTTAGCCCAAATATCGTTATTTTTGGCAAAATATTTGAATATTGTGACCAAAAAGTAACAAAATTTGGACTAATACCAATTCCCATGTATGGACCACAAATAAATGCAAGTAATTTTTTCAATAATTTTACTTTAAGTTTTAATTGATATTTTGTAGCTAAATGCAAACATGTATTCGGCCTATTTGGAAAATTATTTG
>CAJQHT010000032.1 GCA_905478245.1 uncultured Rickettsiales bacterium
GCAATTTTGGGCTCTAAGCCAATCAAATCTGACATAGAACCGGCAGCAGCGATTGCAATATCAGCAAGTTCCTGAGCATTTGGATCAATCACTAAACACCTATGTCTCGGGAAGGACAAAAATGTATCTTACTATTAAACTAGAAAATTGAACCTACTGGTTTTTTATTTCCTCTATCGCCTTTATTGCTATGGAATCTTGGCTTACCTTTGCATATACAACCAATGGAACGAAGTATAAATGTAATGCGAAGTAATAGAAGTAAATCACAGAAATAAATACAAACTTAAAACTAATTTTTATTTTTGTCGTTTTTATTGCTTCCAGCCTTCTTCCATATACAAATTAATAATAATAGACAGCAATTGGAGCAAAAATATATAGCACAAATACATTAAATACAGGATTTGATATCGTGATTGTTGTAGTTGGTATAGCTACAAGCAGATTAATAAAGTATTGTGATTTTTTATCCAAAGATTTATATTTTTTATGAAAAAAACCGTAATACACAGACCCTAATATCGCAAAATAGATCCAGATTCCATAAGGTAAATTCCTAAAACTCATTAAATAAGTTGATAGTGGAATTGTAGTGGTAAGCAACAAAACATGAAGAATTATTCTCTTCTTAAGCAGCAAAATAAAAGTTGGTATGTAAATTGCTATTGCATATAAAAAAGATATTCCAAATATAATTTCAGGACTATTTAAATTAGTCATTTATTCATGCAGTTAGGATTGTAAGTTGGGCAAAGAGTTGCTTCAAGTAATGTATACTTAAATTAACACAATTGTGAGGACGTTCTCTTAAATTGCTTTTTGCAATAAAAAGTATTCTATTTTTTTCGAGAAAGAGCTTTTCCAACTAGCTTTTTATCAACCGAATTTAAAGATTTCCCTTTGTTTATTGAATAGTCAGACTCCATGAAATTTAGGTAGTTATTATAATTATCTCTTATTCTCATTGTAAAGCTACCACCATCCCTTCCTATTGCCCCTAGATTTAATAGATCGCCAGTTTGAAAAGTTTCAGATATCCAATTTATATCCACATCTCCTATGTAACTAATTTTATTTTTTATATTACTAGAGGTGGAGGATATCCTTTGTTTTACTGTACTTACCCTTGCTTTATTATAAAATACTTTATATTCCAGGCAATGAATACTGTCTAAATATATATCACTAGAATTACTATTGGGAATAAATATATAGTTACCTTTTGAACGGTTATAATTTTTTGTAATTTTATGTTTTAAGTGATTTGATTCAGAATCTTTAAAATATATAAAACAACTATTAAGACCCTCATCTCCTGGGTACAAACTTATATTTTTGTTGTTATAATTCAATTTTACATTAAGGGCGGATATGCCTTTTTCCATAGAAGAAAAGTCTTCTGGTTTCATTTTTAGAGATTGGACACAGCTGGGTATCATAAATAAAATAGTTATTATAGCTAGAGCTTTCTTAATCTTTAACATTGCAATTATTTTTCTTTCCTTTTGTTATTATTAATTCTAATTTTTTTTCAAATTTCTTTTTACCGTTTTTTAGTGTCCCGGTTCCATTCTTAGAATAAATACCAAAACTAACAAAACCCTCCATAAAAGAATCAAAGCTGTTATTTTCCAACTGACCATCAATCGAAGAGATGTGTGTCTGTAAAAAAGATAATTCATCTTTTATTTGTTTGCAATCATAGTTTTGAATCTCATTCGCATAACCTGACAAATCTATAGAATCATTATCTTGCACCGACATACATCCGGAAAAAAGTAATATCGCAAGATATAGCTTGATGTGTTTCACGATGTTCATAATAATAATTTTTTATTAGCTTGTAAGTTTCTTCAACGATTCAAGGATCACTTTTAATTCATCGCCATCAAGGGAAGAAGTCTTGTTAATAAGGGCAACCTTATCTTCAGTTGCTTTATCATATTCCTTAAATATCAAAGCAGGATTAATTCCAAGATTTTCTATTAGCTTATAGAGATTATAAACTTGCAAATTACCAACAGTTACCCTTTCTATGAAAGGTACCCATTTTTTAAACAAACATTACTCTTCCAATTTATCAACAAATTCAGTTTATTTAGTTAATGCAAATTTATCAACAAAAAACCTCTTAAAAAAATCACCACCATGCAAATTTGCGTGAAATAATTTTGTTAAAATCTTAAACTCTTATTTTGGAAAGACTTCTTCATGTTATCCATCTGGCATTTTTGATAAAAAACTACTGGTGGACATTTAATAGTCGTATGTATTCTCTTATTATTATAATAGTAAATTTGATGAGCAATAGCTTCAACTAATACCAATTCTTAATCTTTAATGAATGATACAGGCAAAATATTTTTTAGATAAAAATTATAAAAGAGAGTCGTTAGTATGTTCATATTTCATAATATTTTTCATGGGCTTCTTATGATTTTAATCAAAAAATATAAAGTTAGATTATTTATTATTTTAACCCATTTAAAGATGGGAATTGGTATACCAAATCCCATTCTTTAATGAATGATACAGGCAAAATATTTTTTAGATAAAAATTATAAAAAACGAGTCGTTAGTATGTTCATATTTCATAATATTTTTCATGGGCTTTTTATGATTTTAATCAAAAAATATAAAGTTAGATTATTTATTATTTTAACCCATTTAAAGATGGGAATTGGTATAATATCTACACCATCATGGAAAGTTGTAAAATTAATAATATCAATCCACAAAAATATTTGACAAAAGTTTTATCTATTATTCAGGAATATAAAGTTAAGGATATAGCAGAACTACTTCCTTGGAATGTTGCTATAGATTAAAATTAAATTCTAGGGCGGGTTTGCTGGACGCTTACTTTAAATTTAGTATAAATTTAATTGTAAAACTATCCTAAGGGGTTGTCCAGTTTTTGGCGCGCATTATCATATAAGCTATTTAAAAATGGATTTTGGTATTATTTTAAAGATATAAAAAAAGGGTTTACTGGATACTTATAAATGATGGAGATATAGAGCAAACCAAATGGTTTATAGATAATTTTTGTAGTCCTTTTTTACAGCAACCCTAAAACTGCAAACAAAACAAAACCCCTTCACCCTTAACAGACTTACAAGAAATATAACCACCAAAGGCCTGCATAACTCTTTTACAAAATGGCAAGCCCAAGCCAGTGCCACTCTTTTTATTTGAAGTAAAGAAATTATCAAAAATATAAGGTAATTTATCTTTAGAGATACCAATCCCATTATCTTTAAAATATAAGCATTTTTTATCATCATCTAACCAAATATTAATTTTGGCTTTATGATAAATCGAGTTTCTAAGAAGATTTAATAAGGTAAAAATCATTAATGTTTCATTGCCCTTAAAATTAAAATCATTTTCTAGATCAATATTAATTAGCTCTTTTTCTTCTTCACTCTCAAAAGCAAATTCTTTTATTGCTAATTTAACAATATTAGCAATTGAAATATTAATAAAGGCAGATTTATCAATTTCTTCATCTCTAATATTTTGCAATATTATATCAACAATTGACAACCCGCGAGAGGAGGAAATAGAAATTAAATCAATAAATTCTATTGCCTGAGTTAAGTTATCTCTAATTAATTCACTAGCAGACCTAATTGCTGATAATGGATTGCGCGTTTCATGGGCAATTGAACCAGCAAGAGATTTAATATTTTGAATTTGATTAAAGTTTTTCATAACTTTATTTAAATATACAATTAATGTCGTTATAGATGAAAAATATTTTAATTATTGCTTTTTATTGTAAATTAAATATAATTTACTAGAATATTTGATAAAAAATATTATAGACAGTTTTTACAATTTATTAACCACCTAATAATTCATATAATTAATTAAGATATTTTTAAGTACTATAATATACTAATAGTACTAAAATGTATTGTCAATACTTTTATTTTAAATAAAATAAATAACTATGATTTGTAGTTTACATGTAAAATTAGCCAGAACGGCACTTGGATTAACCCAAGATCAACTTGCACAAAAGTCTTTTGTTTCACCACAAACAATCAAAAAAATTGAAACAACAAACCCAAATGATTTGTTAAAAAGCAACAAATCAACAATAATAGCTCTTGTCAAATTTTTTGAAGATGAAGGGGTGGAGTTTTTAAAAGAAAATGGAGAAATTGGGGTAAAAATTGGTCAAAATGTTATTAAGGAAAAGTTTTAAAAAATTGTGAATGATATTGATAAAATTATTAATGCACTAATAAAGTTTAGAGATGAAAGAGATTGGAAAAAATTTCATAATCCAAAAGATTTAGCTATAGCATTAAATATAGAAGTTAGTGAGTTATTAGAATTATTTTTATGGAAAAAAAGTGAAATTAATACCTGAATAGAAAAAGAAAGTAAAACTAAAGACAAATAATATGGATAACAAGAAAAGCTTATCAGAGCAAGATATTTCAACTAAATATATCGTTCCATCAATCCAAAACTCTGGATGGGATATAATGACTCAAGTAAGTGAGCAAAAGTTTATCACAGATGGCAGAATTATTCTAAATGGCAAAAATACCAAAAGAGGAGAAAGAAAGAGGCCAGATTTCGTATTATCCTATCACAAAAACTTCCCACTAGCAATAATTGAAGTTAAAGATAATAAACACTCTATTGAAAATGGCATTCAGCAAGCCATTAATTATGCGGAAATTTTGGATGCTCCGTTTGCATATTCTACAAATGGAGATGGTTTTCTTGAGCATGATTTTTTAACTGGAAAACAAAGAAGTTTATCAATTAATCAACTCCCTTCCCCAGAAGAGCTTTATAATCGTTACAAGCAGAATAAAAACATCGGAGAAGATGCTGAAAAAGTTCTTCAAACTCCATATTATCAAGGAAATTCAAAGAAAACCCCGAGATATTATCAACAAGTTGCAATCAACAGAACAATAAAAGCCGTTGCAGAAGGCCAAAAAAGAATCTTGTTAGTAATGGCAACTGGAACTGGCAAAACTTTTACAGCAGGTCAAATTATTTGGCGTCTCTGGAAATCTAGCGCTAAAAAAAGAATCCTTTTTCTTGCTGATCGCAACATCTTGGTTGATCAAACAATGACCAACGATTTTAAACATTTTGGTGGCAAAATGACTAAAATACAAAATCGTAAAATTGATAAAGCTTATGAAATTTACCTTGGTCTTTATCAGGCTCTAACCGGAAATGAAGAAGAGAAAAATATTTACAAGCAATTCTCCAAAAACTTTTTTGATTTAATAATAATTGATGAGTGCCATAGAGGAAGCGCTAGGGAAGATTCAAACTGGCGTGAAATTTTAGAATATTTTTCATCTGCAACTCAAGTTGGCTTAACTGCCACGCCAAAAGAAACTAAAGATATTTCTAATATCGATTATTTTGGCGCTCCAATTTATACATATTCTTTAAAACAAGGTATTGATGATGGATTTCTTGCTCCATATAAGGTTGTTAGAATAATGCTTGATAAAGATGTTGGTGGTTATCGCCCTGCAATCCAAGATCGCGATCGTCAAGGAAATGAAATTGAAGATAAGGTTTATGAAAGTAAGAATTTCGATCGAGATATTGTTTTAACAAATAGAACCAAGACCGTTGCTTCTGAAATCACAAGATTTTTAAAGAAGACTGATCGCTTTGCCAAGACAATTGTTTTTTGTGTGGATATTGAGCACGCAGAGAGAATGAGAAAAGCCTTAATTGATGAAAATGCTGATTTAGTAAAACAAAATTCAAAATATATTATGCAAATTACAGGTGATAATCTTGAAGGAAAGATGGAGCTTGATAATTTTATTCACCCAGAAGAAGTGTATCCAACAATCGTTACAACCAGTAAATTGCTAACCACAGGAGTTGATGCTCAAACATGTAAATTAATTGTTCTTGATGCTAATATTGGATCATCAACAGAGTTTAAGCAAATTATTGGCCGTGGCACTAGAATTAGACAAGATTTAGGAAAAACCCATTTTACAATTTTAGATTTTAGAAGAGCAACCGATCAATTCTCTGATCCAAATTTTGATGGCGACCCAGTTCAGATAAAAGAAATTAATCAAGGTGAAGAAATAGAAGATAAGGATTTTTCTGAGGAAGAAAGAGCTGTTGATAAATCTGAAGATACTTTAAATAAAGAAGAAAAACAGCTCGCTCAAATTTTAACTCAAGAAATAGAGGCGGAAGGCAAAAAAGAAAAAATCTATGTTGATAGCGTTGAAGTAAATATTATTTACAAGCAAAAGCAATTTTTGGATGAAAATGGCAAATTAATCACAGGTTCTTTTAAAGATTTCAGCAAAAAAAGAATTTTGAAAAACTACGCCTCGCTAGATGAATTTATTAATAAGTGGAATAAAGAAGAGCAAAAATCCCAAATCTTACAAGAGTTAGAAAATCAAGGAGTCTCAATTTCAGAATTACAAAATGATCTTGGAGAAATTGGCGACCAACTTGACCCTTTTGACCTAATTTTACACATTGCTTTTGGTAAAAATAAATTAATCACAAGAACCGAGCGAGCCAATAATGTGAGGAAGAAAAACTATTTAGCTAAATACAGCGAAAGAGCTCAAAAAGTTTTAGAAAATCTACTCGATAAATATACTAATCAAGGCCTAGAACATATTGAAGACATTAATATCTTAACCGTTAATCCATTTAATAAAATTGGCTCACCTCTTGAAATTATTGAAGAATTTGGCGGAAGAGATCAATATTTCTTTGCGGTTAGAGAGTTGGAAAGGGAGATTTATGCTTATTAAATTGTCTAATCCATCACTAGAATATTTAGTTGGAATTGTTGCCGAAAAAGAGGATTTTAGTCAATTCGGGGACGCAAAATATTCTTCATTAAGGTATTTGAGTGGTTCAGAATTAGTTAAGTTTTTTAATCAGTTTGGATATAGAGATGAGTATGGATCGGGCTTTCCTGCAAGAAAAAAATACGCCTATGAAAAACTTAGCGATCTAAATAGCAAAGGTAGAATTAAGGAAGTTTTAGAGAACTTCTTTTCTCCTCAGAGTTATATAGGTCTTGAAGTTGATCTCATAAAGCAATTAGATAAACTGAATAAATACCTCTATTATGATGATCTATCAATTAGGCTCGATAAAAAAAAGTGTATCATCAACTCAACAAAAAAAACGGTCATTTTATCTAACACTCTATCAAAAGTAGACCACGATTATATCAAAGAGCACATAAACAAGTGCGACCAGAAGATAGAGCAGATGGATTACTCTGGAGCTATAAACAATGCTAAATCTCTATTGGAATCGGTGCTTAATTTTATCAGAGGCGAAATTTCTGACAAATCAGAAAAGATAAAAGAAAATCTAGAGTTACCAATCCTCTATAAACAGGTCTCTAAGAAGCTTAATCTTAGCGAAGATGAAAAAAAAACCAATTCAATAAACCAAATATTAAGAGGGTTATCAGGCATAGTTGCTGGCTTAGCAAGCTATAGAAACCTTGAAAGTGATGCGCATGGAAAAGGCAATAAGAAAAAATCACAATTAGAATTTCACCATGCGATTTTAGCTGCCAACTCTGCAAAAACTGTATCTGAATTTATCTACTCTTCTTACGAGAAACAATATTTATCAAAACGAAAATGACTAACCTATCAGGAATAATAAAATCAATCCAAAATATAATGCGTCAAGATGGTGGTGTTGATGGAGATGCACAAAGACTTTCGCAACTTTCTTGGATGTTGTTTTTAAAAATGTTTGATGAAAAAGAAGAAGAAAAGGAGCTTTTAGATTCATCTTACAAATCTCCAATTCCGCAAAACTTAAGATGGAGATCTTGGGCAAAAGATGATGAAGGAATGACAGGAGATAGCTTAATTGAATTTATCAATAATCAACTTTTCCTAACCCTGAAAAACCTTACTTTTTCTAAGCAAGAAAATGAGGCTGGTTTTGTAGTGAAGTCTATATTTGAAGACAGCTACAATTATATGAAAAGTGGAACTCAAATTAGACAGGTAATTAATAAAATTGATGAAATAAATTTTAATCGTAAAGCCGATCAAGATCAATTTGGTTTAATTTATGAAAATGTTCTATCCAGCTTACAATCCGCAGGAAATGCAGGTGAATATTACACTCCAAGGGCATTAACCAAGTTTATTACCGACATGGTCAGTCCAAAACTTGGAGAAAAGATTTTTGACCCAGCATGTGGAACGGGAGGATTTTTAACCTCCGTCATCGAATATATTAGAAAACACGATGTTCATACGGCTGAAGATGAAGCGCTAATTAAAGAAACTGTCACAGGAATTGAATTTAAACAACTTCCTCACATGCTATGTACAACTAATATGATTTTACATGGCATATCAGCTCCAACTAATATTTCTCGTGACGACTCTTTATCAAGACCAATAAAAGATATTTCTGCCTCCGATAAAGTTGATGTAATTGTTGCCAATCCTCCCTTTGGAGGATCTGTTGCAGACGGAATTTTGGCAAATTTTCCAAAAACCTATCAAACCAAAGAAACAGCAGATTTATTTTTAGTGCTATTTTTAAAACTATTAAAAAACCACGGAAGAGCAGGAATTGTTTTACCAGATGGTTCGCTTACCGGAGATGGTGTAAAAGCAAGAATTCGCCAAGAATGGCTAAAAGAATGCAATTTACATACCATAATTCGCCTACCAAATTCAGTTTTTGCGCCTTATGCAACAGTTGCAACGAATTTATTATTTTTTACAAAAGGAAGTCCGACCAAAGAAATTTGGTATTATGAGCATAGATTGCCAGAAACCCAAAAAGCCTATTCAAAAACTAAACCAATTAACATTAAAGAGTTTGAGCCAATCAAGAAGTGGTGGAATAAAAGAATAGAAAGCGATGTTGCTTGGAGGGTTAACATTAAAGAAATTGAAAAAAGAAACTTCGATTTAGACATTAAAAATCCTAATAAAATTGAAGAAAAGCAAGAATTTACTAGCGCAGAGCTAATCAAACTGCTGGAGGATTCTTTTGATGAGACCAAGAAAATTTTAGCTGAAATTAAGGAGGAGTTGTGAGTAATTATCGCCCAATAAAAGAAATTTTTGATTTTGAAAAAGGCTCTCTACAAAGTTCAAAAGCTATTGATGGTGAATATAATTTTATTACAGCAAGCTCAGAATGGAAAAAACACAATTCTTATGAGAACGACAAAGAAGCCTTGATTATAGCTGTTGCCGCTTCTGGATCACTTGGAAGAGTTCATTATGTAAACGGTAAATTTATTTCTAGTGATTTGTGCTTTATTTTAACTCCAAAAGATCAAAAAAAATCTCCCGTTGACTTGCAGTTTTATCAACATATTTTTCAATCTATCAGACAAGATCTAGTTCAAGCTACTGCAACTGGTACCTCAAAGTTGGCAATTAATCAGTCAAATTTTGGAAAGTATAAGCTTCCATATTTTGATATTGAGCACCAAAGAAAATATAAAGAAAAGTTTGTTAAACTCGAAGAGCAACAATTTCAGTTTAAGTCTCAAATAGACAACCAAAAAACCTATCTAAAAAATCTTAGAAAACAGATTTTGCAGGATGCTATTGAGGGCAAATTAACCAAGGAATGGCGAGAAAAAAATCCAGATGTTGAATCAGCAAGCGAGCTTTTAAAAAGAATTAAAAAAGAGAAAGAAAAATTAATTGCTGAAAAGAAACTAAAGAAGCCATCTAAAATACCAAATTCCATCATTTATAGAAATATTAATATTCCTCAGAGCTGGAGTTGGGTAAAAGCAGATGAATTGCTTTTTGTTACCAAGTTAGCTGGTTTTGAATATACAAAATATATTAAGTTAAAAGACTTTGGTGAGATTCCTGTTGTGAGAGCCCAGAATGTAAGACCGTTATATCTTAAGAAAGATTCACTAAAATATATAGATCTAAAAACATCATTATTATTGGAAAGATGCGCTCTAACTAAAAGATCATTATTGGTAACATTTATTGGAGCTGGAATTGGGGATGTTGCTTATTTTAATGAAAAAGAAAGATGGCATTTGGCTCCAAATGTAGCAAAAATGGAGGTTTTTGACAATTGTAAAAGTTTAGTAAATCTTAAATTCCTCAATTATTTTTTATTGTCTAATGATGGTCAAAAAGAGGTTTTTAAACATATAAAAGCAACAGCCCAACCCAGTCTTTCGATGGGAGCAATAAGAGATATAGATTTTATTATTCCTCCAACAGAAGAACAAAATATTATTGTTTCAAAGCTAAAAAATTTAATGCAAAAACTCGATGAAGCCGAAGCTGCCATCGAAAAAAGCCTAGAAACCAGCAAGCTTTTAACCAAAGCAATTTTAGCGGAGGCTTTTAATGGTCACGAATAAAGGATTGCTCAGCGAAATTGCTGATTATCTAAAAGCTGTTGATGAAGAGAAAGCAAAGACGCAAGAATATAGCTATGGGAACAAAATATCGGAAAGAATTAAAACAATTTTAAATAAAAATTCTGATTATGAAGCAAGTCAGGAAGACTTGGCAGAAATGATGGCGTTTGACTATATGCAAGATTATAAAAACAACAGTTGGAATACTTATTATGGACCGATGTTTAACCGTCAGGATAAAAACGGACAGATTGTTGAATATCCATCTTTATCAAAAGTAGATCAAGAAATTCTAAATTATTGGGCTTCAAGATCAGAGGTTTCAAAAAATCCAATTCTAATATCAAGATATGCAGATTTAGTAGTTGATTTTTCTTCAGTTATTGTTGGTAAAGGAGCTGCGCTTGATCTTTTTAAGAAAGTTATAAACTCGAATATTGAGATTTGTAAAAATCTTATGATTCACCCAATTGATTGCAAAACTAAGATTAAACGAGCTTTAAATTTGGCTATAGGTTTAAATAATCAAGATCAGATAAATAAAGTTAAAGAAGCAATAATTGATCTTGAAAAGAAGGTTGCGTCTGATGATAAGGCGGGATTATGGGGGTTTTCTTTTAGGTGGCTTCTATTAGACTTTTCTAAAAAAAATATTCTTGATCAATTAGAAGAATCTAAATTAGTTAATGAGATGGAAGATAGGTTATATAGAGTTGAAAAAGATACTTGGCTAGCGGAGCACGCAGTTGTTATTTTAGCTCAATATTATGCCAAAAAAAATGATGAATCAAATTTAGCTCGTGTTCTTGGAATCTTAGAAAAGTCGTTAAAAGAGGATGATCGTTCAAATTCAGAACCACTATTAAAAACGCATGCTTATGAGAAGATGCAGGAAATATATCAGCAATATTCAGATAAAGGCTTTAAACAAATAAAAGCTGCCAATGAGAGAATTTTGAAAGAGATGGCGCAATTAGAGCTTAATTGGCATGAATCCATGAAAGAAATTTCCACTTCTATTGAAATAAAAAAGGATAACATAGATGCTCTTAAAAAACGGATTTTTGGCGAAAACAAAGAAAATGGTTTGGAATTAATTGTTGCTAAAATTGCCATCAATCTTTTGCCAACCAAAGAATCAATGAAATTAGGGCTTGATAGCTTTGTTAAAACTAATCCATTGAGTTATATGGTGACGACACAAATCATTCCTTATAATGATGGAGTTCCTATTGCGAAGCTTTCCTCCATTACAGAAGATTACGATAATCATTTCCAAAGATATGCTTCTCAACATCTGGAATTTAGTTCTATATATTTATCGATAGTATTGGAAGAATTAAAGAAGCTTATTTCTAAGCAAGAATTTCTAGATTATTTTGCAAGTTCCATGTTATTTAAGAAGGAGAATAAAAAATATTTAGAAAGAGCAATTTCTGCTTATTTTGAAAATGATTATCTAGTTTCTTCTCATTTATTTATTCCTTTGATTGAATCTGCTATTAGGGAATTGGTTAGAATAAGTGGTGGTGGAATTTTGAAGGCAAATAATTTTGGTGGATATGATCAAATGCCTCTTGGTTCAATCTTGAGCAGGCAAGGAGGAATTATAATAAATAGTATTTATGATAAGATTTACAAAGAGATGGGATTTTATTTTCAATTAGTTTTAACGAGTTCTTGTGGAATGAATCTAAGAGATGATTTTGCTCATGGACTTGGAAAAGCTAAATTTCTTACAAAGGAGGTGTCAGATCGTCTTTTCCATATTATTCTGTGCTTACTTCTTATTAAAGAAAAGAGTGATAAATAAAGAGGTTTGAAAACATGATAAAAAGAACCTAGTCATATAATTATTTAACAATAAAAAGAAAAATAATGCTTGAAAAACTAAAAAAAATTGACTTGAGGAAAGCTTGGAAATCTGAAGGCCAAGAATTTACTCCTTGGCTTGCAGAAGAGAAAAATCTAGAATTGCTGGGTGAAACTATTGGAATTGAGCTAGAATTGGTTGCTCAAGAAAAAGATGTGGGGCCTTTTAGGGCTGATATTTTGTGTAAAAACACAGAAAATGAATCTTATGTTTTAATAGAAAATCAACTTGAGAAAACTGACCATAAGCATCTTGGTCAATTACTTACTTATGCATCAGGATTAGAGGCGGTAACTATTATCTGGATTGCATCAAAATTTACTGAAGAACATAGAAAATCTTTAGATTGGTTAAATGAAATAACTGATAAAAGATTTAAATTTTTTGGTCTTGAAATTGAGCTATTTCAAATTGGTAATTCTCCTTACGCTCCAAGATTTAATGTTATTTCAATGCCAAATAATTGGGGTAAGTCAGTATCGCAAGCAGCTAAAAATATTAGCGAAAGTATTGAGTCGGAAACCAAGGCTTTGCAATATAAATATTGGCAACAATTGGTTGATTTTATAAAAGAATCAGGGTCAAGGCTCAAGCCACAGGACCCTCGTCCAAGACATTGGCAAACTTTTGCTGTTGGTCGCAGTCATTTTTATATTAATGCAACTGTAAATACGCGAGAAAGTAAACTTGGTATTGCTTTAAAAATAGCAGATAAGAATAATGCTAAAATCTTTTACAACCTTTTATTGCTAGATAAGGAAAATATTGAAGCAGAAATGCAAGAAAAACTAGAATGGAGAGAGCTTCCTGATAATACAAAATCAGAAATTATTTTATTTAAAAATAATGTAAATTTATCTAACAAGAAAGATTGGAGTTATCAACATAAGTGGTTAAAAGAAAATATCGAAAAATTTGATAAGGTTTTTAGAAAGAGGATAAAAGAGCTTAATGCTTAGTAATGCCAATTCCTGTCTTTAAAGCTATTGCTCTTTACAAAAAATGGTGCTGTCAGCGGGAATTGAACCTGCGACCTCTTCATTACCAATGAAGTGCTCTACCCCTGAGCTATGACAGCAAAATAGAAAATATAATTAAATTTTATTGTATAGAATTTCTATTGGAATTTAATATTATCTATTATTTCTTTAAAATCAATAATAGATAATGTTTTATACTAATTCTTAATCTTTAAAATTAAGTTAAAATAATAAATAATCTAACTTTATATTTTTTTATAAAAATCTACAAAAAGCCTCGTTAAAATATGAACATACTGACGACTCTTTTTTATAATTTTTATCTAAAAAATATTTTGCCTGTATCATTCATTAAAGATAATAGTATGGACCCCAAGAGAGCAAAGGAGTCCAATCTTTTGCTTTCTTAAATTAACGGCATATATTTGTTATTAGTAAATGCTCTAAAGCAGCATTTATTTTGGTAATA
>CAJQHT010000033.1 GCA_905478245.1 uncultured Rickettsiales bacterium
CTGACCAGTTGAAGCCCAATCTTTTATAAATACTTCTAAACCTTTATCAGTAAGGGGGTGGGAAACTAGTTGTTTAAAGACCTTGCCAGGAATAGTGGAAACATCAGCACCCATTTTAGCAGCAGAAGTTATGTGAATTGGATTTCTAATTGAAGCAACTAAAACTTCCGTAGTAAATTCTGGATAATTAGCATAAATCTCACAAATTTCACCAATAAGATCCAAGCCATCTTGACCAATATCATCAAGCCTGCCAACAAATGGTGAAACGAAGCTAGCACCAGCCTTAGCCGCTAAAATAGCCTGAGAAGCAGAAAAACATAAGGTTACATTGGTTTTTATTCCTTTATTTGAAAAATAATTACAAGCCTTTAAGCCGTCCATTGTTAGTGGCAATTTAATGCAGACATTATCAGCAATTTTGCTTAAATATTCACCTTCTTTTACCATATTTTCATAATCAGTAGCAGCCACTTCAGCGCTAACTGGACCGGAAACTATCTGACAAATTTCTGTTATAACCTCTATGAAATCACGACCAGATTTTGCAATTAAAGATGGATTAGTAGTAACACCATCAACTAAGCCATATTGACTTAATTCTTTTATTTCGCTGATATCGGCTGAATCTATAAAAAATTTCATTTCAATTAAATTATTTAATGTTAATATTGTTATTTCCTTTAAAATTAACTATAATCAACTTAAAAAACAAGAACTTTCAATAAAGCCGTGGAAAATAATTACCTAATAGCAAAAATATTATTACCGATAGCTTTAGAAGATGAGTATAGCTATCTTATTCCCAAAGATATTAATATTAATATTGGCGACGTTGTTTTGGTTAATTTTATTAATAGAAATATTTATGGATTAGTTACGGATATTGAAAATATTACCAGAAAACCTAAGTTTAAATTAAAAACTATAATCTCCAAGGATGAAAATATAAAAATTGATCAAAAATTAATAGAATTAATTCATTTTGCCGCAAATTACAACTTAGCTCCCAAGGGGTTATTTTTAAAATTAGCAATTTCAATTTTAAATAGCTCAAAAAACAAAGAAACTAGCAAAATTAGCTACAAAATAGACAAAAGAATAGCAAAAACAATAAAAATTACCCAAAAAAGACAAAAAATTATTGATATTTTTGTTAAAAATGACGAATTACCACAATCAGAAATTATAAAATTAACAGATATTTCAAATTCAACATTAAGTTCTTTGGTTAAAAATGGTCTATTGATTAAAAATATTGAAAAAATTATTGATAAAAATAAATTAAAACAAAATATCAATATTGATAATTTTAAATTAACTAAGCTTTCCGAAAATCAAAAAAACTGCGCTGATTTTATAAATGATAAAGTTAATAAGAAAAAATATAGCCCTATTTTAGTGGATGGCGTAACCGGATCTGGAAAAACAGAAATATATTTTAATGCAGTCGCCAATATCCTACAAAAAGAATCAGGGCAAATTCTAATTTTATTGCCAGAAATAATATTGGCAAATCAAATCCTAAAAAGATTTAATGATTCCTTTGGCTTTGATGCGAATATTTGGCACTCAAAAATCAATAATAACCTAAAAAGAGATATTTTATATTCGATTAATAATGGAAATGTTAGGGTTTTAATTGGCACTAGATCAGCTTTATTTCTACCATTTCAGGATTTAAAGCTAATAATTATAGATGAAGAACATGAATCGTCATTTAAACAAGAGGATATTGTCAATTATCACGGTAGAGATATGGCGATAGTAAGATCAAAAATAGAAAATTCCACCATAGTCTTATCGTCAGCAACGCCATCAATTGAAACTTTTTTAAATGCTAAAAATAAAAAATATCACCATATTAAATTAGAAAGCAGGTTTTTTCATAATAAAAAAGCTGAAATCAATCTGATTGATATGAAAAAACAAGAAATTAATAAAAATAGCTATATCTCTGATATTTTAAAAAATGAAATAAAATGCGCCTTGAGAAATAATAGTCAAATATTATTATTTTTAAATAGAAGAGGCTATGCCCCTGTTACATTGTGTAAATCTTGTGGAATTAAAGTTTCTTGCGTTAATTGCAGCTCCTATATGACCTATCATCAGGAAATAAATAAATTAATTTGTCATCACTGCGGCATTGAATCAAGAAATGTTAGAAATTGCTCTAATTGCAACAAAAAAGAAAGTCTAATTAATCTTGGAGCTGGAGTAGAAAAAATTGCCGAAGAAATAAAAAACATATTTCCAGATCAACAAATAGCCCTAATGACTAGCGACACCTTAAATAATCAAGAAAAAAGCTCTGAATTAATCAACAAAATATCTAAAAATGAAATAAATATCATTATCGGAACACAAATAATTGCCAAAGGTCATCATTTTCCACATTTAGCATTAGTTGGAATTATAGATGGCGATAGTAGTTTTAATAATGCTGATTTAAGAGCCTCAGAAAGATCTTTTCAGCTATTAACACAGGTTATAGGAAGGGCGGGACGAGAAAAACACCAAGCAAGAATTATTCTACAAAGTTATAATTCCAATAATTTAATGTTTCAATATATAATTAACCAGGAAAGAGATAGGTTTTTTAATTTAGAAATAACTAACAGACAAATAGCTCAGATGCCACCTTTTGCAAAAATGATTGCTATTATTTTTATTTCAAAAGATGAGAATTTGGCAATAAATAATGCAAAATTTATATTATCAAAATTTCCTATTCAGGATAATATTGAATTATTTGGCCCTGCCCCGATGCCAGTTAGTAAAATCAGAAAGCATTATTATTACCGACTTTTAGTAAAAAGTGAAAAGAAACTAAATCTTCAAAAATTAGTAAAAGATATCATGAAATCAGTTAAATTTCAAAGTAATATTAGAGTAAAAATAGATGTAGATCCTTTATAGAAGACCCCTACAAATCGGTATTAACTACTATTCCCACTTTGCCACGGGCGGTAGAGACATCAAGATAGCCTCAGGATTACCATTTGTCATAAGGCCAAATTTTGTGCCTCTATCGTAAATAAGATTAAATTCAACATATCTACCTCTTTTGATTAATTGCTGCTCTTTTTCTTTTTTACTATATTTTTTAAACATATTATTTCTGACTATGTCTGGAAATATCTTTAGCAAAGAAAGACCAACATCCTTGGTAAAACTAAAATCTTGATCAAAATTATCTGAGTTCAAATAATCATAAAATATACCCCCTACCCCTCTTTCTTCATTTCTATGTTTTATAAAGAAATATTCTTTACAATTTTGTTTAAATTTTTGATAATAATCTTGATTATGTTTATCGCAAACCTCCTTCAAAATTTGATGAAACTTATTAGCCTCTTCTTTATTTTCCACCATAGGGGTAAGATCAATACCACCTCCAAACCAATTCTTTGCTGTGCAGATAAATCTTGTATTCATGTGAATCGTGGGAATTAAAGGTGAAGACATGTGGGCAACCAAAGATAACCCGCTGGCCCAAAAATTTGGATTCTCACTAGCTCCTGGGATTTGAGTTTTAAATTCATCACTAAATTGACCAAATACAGTTGAAATATTAACCCCAACCTTCTCAAAAACATTGCCTTTCATTAAAGAAATTTCTCCACCACCTCCACCTTTTCTATGCCATTCCTTCCTTTTAAAATCACCAGCTTTTAGATTGTTTTTTTTAGCATATTCTTCTTCTATTCTCACAAATTCATTGCAAATTTGATCGCGTAAATCTTTAAACCATTTTGTTGTAATTTTTTGCTTATCTTCAATGTTCATAACCTAATTTTTTAATTTCTAGCTTTTTGTTGTTTTTAAATAATTTAATATTATTAGCTGTTTTTATATTATTTTTTTCTAAATAACCAATATTTGTTAATTTGACTCCTAAATTTTTAGATAAAAGATCTATTTTAGCAACATCTTTTTCTTTTACGCTAAAAATTAATTCATAATCATCCCCACCACTAAATAAATCTAAATAGCTAATATTAGAATTGTTATTTAAAATATTACGAGCCTCTATGGAAACTGGTATTTTGTCATAAAATATATTTGCTTTTAAATTAGAGCTTTGACAAATATGATTTAAATCAGCAAATAAACCATCGGAAATATCGATAGCTGACTTTGATAATTCTTTTCTTACCAATTCTAAACCTAAATTAATTCTAGGTTCTGGATTATAATATCGATTTACTAAATATTTAGCTTCTTTTTCATCTGATTTTAACTCACCTTGAGTTATTAATCGCCCTAGAAACGCATCGCCAATATTTCCTGATGTAAAAATTAAATCCCTATCTTGAGCATTATTTCTAGATAAGATATAGGAGCTTCTTTGGCCAAATATAGTGATATTAAAAAATAAATCTTGTTTTGAATTTGAGGTATCTCCACCAATTAGATAAATTTTAAATTGATTATTGTTTTCTGCAAGAGCTTGCGTAAATTCTTGAATAAATTCCTCATTTACTTTATCATTTTTAGAGAAATTTAATAAATAATATAATGGCATAGCGCCACTAGCAGCAATATCAGAAAGATTAGATCGCAATAATCTATTGGCAATATTAAAAGCGCCATCCTTGATATTAAAATGAATATTCTCTATCATCAAATCAGAGCTAACAACAAGATTCTGCTCTTTTAAAATAGCTACATCATCGGATAGTCCTTGAGATTCAAAAGACTTATTGGTTAATGGATAAAAATATTTATTTATTATATTAAACTCATACATGAATTTTACTTAATTTTTAACATTCCGTCAATAGATATCTTGCCAGAGCCATAAACCATAATCATAGAAAGCAAAAATAGCCAGTAAAAATACTCAATATTATCAAATATTAAAATTTGTATTGTTAGTGTTAAAATGATTAAAATAATAGCAGAAAATCTAGCAAGCAATCCACATATCAATAATATAGAACAGGATATTTCAAAAAATGCCGTCATGTAAGCTGTTGCTAAGGGAGATATAAATGGTAGATTATATTTATATTCAAATAAAAAAATAGTTGAATCTATGTCAAAGAATTTACCCTTGCCATTTTGAAAAAAGATACTACCCATCCACAACCTGCCTGATAATAATAAAATTGTCGCTAAGAAATTTTCAGTCTTTCTGGCGAATTTGTTATTAAGAGTGGTAATAGATCTTGATATTTTTGATAATTTACTAATTCTAGCCATTTTTATAATTTTTCTTGAAAAGAATATTTAGTTATACCATTCATTAAAGTTTGAATTTGCTATCAGATTACATCATTACAAGAATTTGAGAAACAAAAATTACCACTACCCTCCCTTGAGCTAGAAAATAAATATTTATAGTTTTATTAAATTTACTTAATTCTCGTAATTTTCCGCAACCAAGTGATTTAAAAGCTTTACGCCATAGCCACTTGCACCTTTAACTGCCACTGCATTACCTTTTCCTTCCCAGGCAACCCCTGCAATATCTAAGTGAGCCCAAGGAGTTTTACCGATAAATCTATGCAAGAATTGTGCTGCAGTTGTACTGCCGGCACCCCTGCCAGAACCAACATTCTTCATGTCAGCTATATCGGAATTAATCATTTTATCGTAAACATCACTAACGGGTAGCCTCCACACTGTTTCACCTGTTTTTAAACCTGAATCATTGATCTGTTTTGATAATTTGTCATCATTAGAAAATAAGCCAGCATGAACATCAGCTAAAGCGACAATAATTGCTCCGGTTAAAGTGGCAAGATCAACAATAAATTTTGGCTTAAAATTAACATTGGTGTAATGTAGAGCGTCCGCCAAAACCATTCTACCTTCAGCATCAGTATTGATAACCTCTATTGTCTGTCCTGACATTGAAGAAACTACATCGCCTGGCTTCTGGGCATTTCCTGCTGGCATATTTTCAGTTAAGCCAACAACACCAACTGCATTAACATTTGCTTTTCTTTGGGCAAGCAAGCGAAGTAAGGATACCACAACAGCTGATCCACCCATATCTGTTTTCATATCTTCCATATTAAGTGAAGGCTTAATTGATATTCCCCCAGTATCAAAGGTAACACCCTTTCCAACAAATGCTATAGGTTGTTCATTTTTATCTTTAGCGCCATTCCATTTTAATATCACTAATTTTGATTCTTGAGAACTACCTTGACCAACAGCCAAAAGGCTATTCATGTTTAATTTTTTCATTTCCGCCTCACCCAGAACCTCAACTTCCAAGCCAAGACTAGTTAAATTTTGACAAATTTTAGCATAATTTGGTGGAGTTAAGACATTGGAAGGTTCTGAAACTAAGTCGCGAGCAAATGCAATATTTTCAGCCACTATTTCTAACTTATTATATTCTTCTTTAGATTTTTTGATATCATTTACCTCAATTGATAAATCTTGAATCAAAGATTCCTTACCTTCTTTTTTATCATTAAAATATTTATTAAAACGATAAGTTTGTAAATTAGCTCCAAAAGCAATATTAGCAGCAAAATCAGCGTCACTTAAAGGATTCTTGCCTATTTGACTTAAAATATCTATTTGTGCTGATTTAATTTTAGCTCTATTTAAGAAGGCAGCAATATTTCCACCTAATTTTTGAGCCGACAAATCATCTATCTTTTTTTCCTCACCAATACCAGCAAGAATTAAAATCTGTGAATTTGTTGCTATTTGAATAATTTGAGAGTTTTTAGCCTTAAAATCATGATTGTTTTTGCTGTCAAGAATTGCTTTATCTTTTGTTTTATCAAAAACTTCCTTACTTATAACTAAAATTTTAATATTATTGCTTTTACTATTTTCTTTTATAAAATTTACTTTCATGATTTTAATTTTTAATTTTATTTATATAAAACCCAGTTTTAAATTAAAAATAAATCTAGGATTAAATTATATTCTGATGCTTAAAATCTTAATTTACAATAATTTTATTTAAAAATGGATATAACCCCCAAAATAAATCCCAATAAGAATACAATAGAATCCTATGGAGATAAAGGGATAGAGGTTCAACAAAAATTTTATCAAAATACAATAATTCTGGACACGGATAACATATGTGAAATAAAGATAGATTCCTTGGAGAATTTTCTAAAAAATAACCTATCTGAATATTTAAACCAAAATGATGAAATATTAATTATTGGCACTGGAAAGCAGCATAAAATAATCTCGGAAGATATAAAAAAAGATATAAAGCAGCAATTTAACAATATCTCTATCAATGAAATGTCCAGCGATGGAGCTTGCAGAACTTACAATATATTAGCTTTTGAGGATAGAAGTGTAAAAGCTATCATTTTACCAGTTTAAAAATGCAGGAATTTGAATTAAAAATCATAATCTCACTCATAACAATTGGTTTTGTTGGTGGATTTTCTCATTGCGCTTTTATGTGCGGTCCCTTTGTTATGATGCAGGTTAATAACAATCTAAAAAAAATCTCTATTGATAATTTAAACCATTTTACCAGGCTAAAAGGATTAGCATTAATACCTTACCACTTAGGAAGAATTACAACTTACTCATTTTTAGGGTTCTTTTCTTCTCTTTTTGGCAAAAATATAAAAAACCATACAAATTCTCACTTAATATCAGCAATATTACTATTTTTAGCTGCATTAATTGTGTTTAACTTGATTTTAAAAAATTATAAACTGAAATTACTGCCTAGCTTTAAAAAAACCCCTAAAATTAATAGCGATTTTTTTCTCTTAAAAAAATTCACAAAAATGTTAAAAAAAATTACTAAGCCACTTTTTAATAAACCAGAGGGATTTAATGGTTATTTTTTAGGAATCATCCTAGGCTTCATTCCTTGTGGACTTTTATATTCAGCCTTACTAATTGTTGCAAATATAAATAATCAATTTTTAGCTATGTTTTCAATGTTTATATTTGGCCTTTGTACTATACCCGCCCTCTTTCTTGTTTCTTTTGGTAATTATTTATTTTTTAATAAATTAAAAAATAGTTTAAAGATTTTTATACAATTTATTTTATTGATAAATATGATTACTCTTATTATTATTTCGGCATATGAAATAAAATTAATGTAAATATATAAATAAATTATGCCTTCACTAAGTGAAAAATATAATTATGAAATAATAAAATTATTCACCCTTGCTTCTGTTTTTTGGGGAATTATTGGCTTCTCATTTGGTGTTATCCTAGCTTTACAATTATCATTTCCGGTCTTTAATCTTGGCCTTGAATGGACAAGTTTCGGCAGAATACGCCCTCTTCATACCTCAGCTGTTATATTTGCTTTTGGTGGCAATGTTTTGTTTGCTACTAGCTTTTTTGTAGTACAAAGAACCTCTCAGGCTAGATTATGGGGCAGTGATAGGCTATTAAAATTCATTTTCTGGGGCTACCAAATATTTATCATTCTCGCTGCCTATGGCTATGTAAATGGTATTACTCAAGCAAAAGAATATGCTGAACCGGAATGGTATGCTGATTTACTCCTTCTAGTTGTTTGGATTTGTTATTTTATAGTTTACATAATGACTATCAAAAATAGAAAAGAGTCTCATATTTATGTGGCTAACTGGTTTTATATGGGATTTATTGTTACAGTTGGAATATTGCATATTATTAATAATTTGGCAATCCCATTAAGCCTTAATAGCCCTTATAGCTATCCTATATTTGGCGGGGTGCAAAGCGCAATGATTCAATGGTGGTATGGTCATAATGCTGTAGGATTCTTTTTAACAGCTGGCTTTCTTGGTATAATGTATTATTTTATTCCAAAAAGAGCTAATAGACCTGTCTATTCTTACCGCCTATCTATTTTACATTTTTGGTCATTAATATTTATCTATATCTGGGCTGGCCCGCATCATTTACACTATACCGCTCTTCCTGACTGGACTCAAACTCTAGGAATGACATTCTCAATAATGCTATGGATGCCATCTTGGGGTGGTATGCTAAATGGAATTTTAACACTTTCTGGAGCTTGGGATAAACTTAGAACTGATCCCGTACTAAGATTTTTAGTTACCTCAGTAGCATTTTACGGTATGAGTACTTTTGAAGGGCCAGTTATGGCTATAAGATCAGTCAATTCACTTAGTCATTATACTGAATGGACAATAGGACATGTTCACTCTGGAGCTCTGGGCTGGGTTGCCTTTATCTCTTTTGGTGCTCTTTATCATTTAGTGCCAATACTTTGGAACAAAAAAGAGCTATATTCTAAAAAATTAGTAAATTTACATTTCTGGCTAGGAACTACAGGAATTTTACTTTACATTGTAGCAATGTGGGTTGGCGGAATTACTCAAGGATTACTCTGGAGAACTTATAACGAACTTGGATTCTTACAATATTCATTCATTGAAGGAGTGGTAGCTATGCATCCAGTTTATGTGGTTAGAGCAATTGGAGGCATATTATTCCTTAGCGGAGCAATTATTATGGCTTATAATTTTTACAAAACAATAAAAGGAAATAGTCAAATTAAAGCAGTATGTTAAAACACGATAAAATTGAACAAAATTCTATATTACTACTGGTTTTAACCGTAATCGTTATTTCAATCGGTGGTTTAGTTGAAATAGTACCCTTATTTAGAAAGGAAGTAACAATTGAGAGAGTTGAAGGGGTAAGGCCATATACACCTCTTGAGCTAGCCGGCGCTGACATCTATAAAAGAGAGGGCTGCTACGGTTGCCACTCTCAACAAATTAGAGTTTTAAGGGACGAGGTTGAAAGATATGGTCATTATTCACTTGCAGCAGAATCCATGTATGATTATCCTTTTCAATGGGGCTCAAAAAGAACAGGACCAGATTTAGCTAGAGTTGGAGGAAAATATTCAGATGAATGGCATAAAATACATTTAATCAACCCAAGAGATGTTATTCCTGAGTCAATAATGCCTGGATATAAATTTTTAATAGACAGAGATGTTAATTTATCAGAAATAGCTAGCAGAATGGAAGTTTTGAAAATCATAGGAGTTCCATATACGGATGAGATGATTCAAAATGCTATTAGTGACGCAGTTGTTCAAGCTTCAAATGAAAGAGATTCTGAATATCTGATGAATAGATATGGTGAAAAAGTCAATGTTAGAGACTTTGATGGAAATCCAGATAAGGTTTCAGAAATGGATGCTTTAATTGCCTATTTACAAGTTCTTGGTACCATGGTTGATTTTTCAAGCTATGAACCTATAATTAACAAGGAAGATAAAAATAAATAATTATGATAGAATTTATTGCTGACAATTCTCCAATCATAAGCTTATTGTTCTTTTTCTCCGTATTTTGTTATGTGGTATATTACCTATTAAAACCGGGAACAAAAAAAGAATCTGAAAAAAATGCAAAAATACCATTAAAAGAGGATGATTAATAAAAATAAAAAACCAAACAATAATAAAAAAACTGAATTAAAAACTACCGGTCACAGCTGGGATGGTATTGAAGAATACAACACCCCCGCTCCGCGCTGGTGGCTTATGGTTTGGATTGTTACAATTATTTGGTCTATTATTTACTGGGTATTTTTTCCTTCATGGCCAACAATTAAGGGGAATCTGGAGGGTGTTAATAATTGGAGCTCAAAACAAGAATTATTTGAACAGGAAAAAGATATAAGGTCTAGAAAATCTATTTATCTTGCTAAATTCCAAAAATCCACCTTTAAAGAAATTATAAATGATCCAGAATTGTTAAATTTTGCTCTAAATGGCGGAGAGTCAGCATTTAAAGAAAATTGCGCTGCTTGCCATGGAACAGGAGCAGCTGGATCCAAAGGATTTCCCAATTTAAATGATGATGATTGGCTCTGGGGTGGTAAATTGGAAGATATCTACACTACTTTGCTATACGGAATAAGATCTGGACATGAAAAAGAAAGGAATTCCATAATGCCCTCATTTGGAAGAGACGAACTTTTAAATTCTAAGGAAATAAATGACGTAACTCAATATGTTCGATCTTTATCTAGCCTTAATAAATATAATAAAAATGGCAAAAAATTATTTACAGCTAATTGTGCGGTTTGTCACGGCAATAACGGAAAAGGAGATAAGTCTGTTGGGGCACCGAACCTAACTGATGCTATTTGGCTTTACGGCGATAATGAAGAGGAGGTAAGGCACACCATATACAATTCCAGATATGGGGTCATGCCAAATTGGAATGAAAGATTAAGCAAAGACACCATTAGACAATTAACAATTTATGTTCACTCCCTGGGTGGTGGTGAATAATGTTTATTTACCTATGAATTCAGAATATCAAAAAATAGAAAGAAGTATAATAAATGATTGTTTCAGCAATAAATTGCATCACGCCCTTATTTTTCATGGAATTAAAGGCATAGGAAAATCTGAATTTGTTCAAAATTTAGCAAAAAAAATAACTAACAGCGAAGCGGAAATTAAAAATAACCCAGATATCCTGCTGATAAAAAGAGATTTAAACATAAAGGGAGAATTAAAAAAAGATATAACGATAGAAAATGTTAGAAAAATAAATGATTTCATATCACTAAGCTCATCTCAATCGGAATATAGAATTATCATAATAGACTCCATTGATAACTTAAATCACAATGCTGCAAATGCAATATTAAAAAACTTAGAAGAACCCTCTTCTAAGGTTTTTTTCTTTTTAATTAACCATAATAAAGAAAAAATATTAGATACTATCAAATCTCGCGCTAATTTTATTGAAATATCGCCACCGCCTTATCTTGAATTCTCTCAAATGATTGCTAAAAATACTATTGATATAAAAGAGGATGAAATATCTTTATTATTTGAAATATCAGGAGGGTCAACAGATCTTGCTCTAGAATTTTATAAAAATAATTCTTTTGAAATATATAAAAATATTATAGATATTGCTGTTAACGCAGAAGAAAGCAATATTAATCAGAGTGACTTCTTAACCGGCCTGATAAAAAAAGATAAAGATCTGCTTCTAATTCAACAATTAATTAATTTATTTTTAAGTAGATCTGTAAAAAAGTCTAAATTTTTAATAAAAAAAGAATTATTTAGCGGAGAAGAGTTCTTGCTTGGTCAATATGTAAAAGAAAATAATAATATTGATGAAATTTTTAAAAAATACGACAATATTAATGATATTTTCTATAATATCAATAGATTAAATTTAGATAAATTACACAGCCTAACCAATGCCATTTCCCATCTTTAAAGTGGGTTAAAATTAATAACTTAAATTAAATGACAAAGAAAATACAAACAGCAATAGGCTTAATGAGCGGCACCTCTATTGACGGAATTGATGTATCCTTAATAAAAAGCGACGGGGAAGAAATCCAGAAGAAAAAATTAAATAATTACTACCCTTACGACAAAGAATTAAAAAATATTTTACGAAATATTATCAATAAAAAAGAACTATCCTTACAGGAAATTAAAGAAGCAGAATTAAAAATAACAGAAAAACATATTATTGCAGTTGAAAATTTTATTGAACATAATAATTTAAATAGAAAAAACATAGATTTAATTGGATTTTCTGGTCATACAATATTGCACGACCCTAAGAATATCATTAGCTGGCAAATTGGAAATGCCCAGCTACTTGCCAGTAAAACAAAAATTAATGTTGTGGCAGATTTTAGAATTAAAGACGTAATTAATAACGGACAAGGAGCACCGTTAGTTCCAATATATCATCACTCCTTATTCTTGACCCATAAAAATAAACCAATAATTATTCTAAATATTGGCGGAGTATCAAATATTACATATTTAAAAGACAATAATATAAATAACATTATTGCTTGCGATATTTGCTTTGGTAACGCCCCTATGGATGATTTGGTTTATAAATTTAATGGCGGAGAATTTGACAGAGACGGTGAAATGGCAAAAAGTGGAGAAATTGATCATGAATTAGCAGAAAAAATCTTAAAACAAGAATATTTTAACAGAAAGCCACCAAAATCATTAGACAGAAACCATTTTCATCAAATATTAAATGAGAAATTACTTTCAAAATTTAATAAAAGTGAAATTTCAAATATCTTAAAAACTATTTGCTATGTAATAGTAAAAAGCCTTGAAATAGAAATAAAAAGACTCGAAACTAAACCGGAAGAAATTATTGTATGTGGAGGTGGAAGAAATAATGACACAATTATGGAAATGCTACAAGAGAATTTTAGTAACGCAAAAGTTACAAATATAGATGATTTTGGCTTTGATGGAAATTTTATTGAATCACAGGCATTTGCTTTTTTAGCTATTAGAAAAAACAAAAATCTACCGATAACATTTAAAAATACTACTGGAATTTCTATAAAAAATAACGAAGAAAATATTTCTTTTTCTGGTGGAGTTATTTATCAGCCCTAAAACAAGACCATGTCTTTAAGGTAGTCAAAATTGATAAAAAGCCTCGTACAATATGTTCATATTGCAGCTCGTTTTTTACCAATTCTACCATAAAAATATTTAGAATTTAATTCATTTATAAGTTAAAATGGTATTATATTCTGAAATTATACCAATTATCAGATTAAACTATACATCTAGGCAAAATATTTTTACTCAAAATAAACTAAGAAAAAATATTCTTACAATCTAGAGATGGCATTAGCTGGAATAAAAATATAATAGCTACCCTTGTTATTCATTCTTGCGGCTTTTTGTTCATATTCTTTACCACTACCAAAGAAAATATCACCTCTGACGGCGCCCTTTATTGCACTTCCAGTATCTTGAGTAACTAACAATTTATTATAAATATTAGAAGATCTGTCTTTAGATTTTATTTCAAGCCAAATAGGATAGCCATAAGGAAGTATGTTTTTATCAATTGCAATTGATCTTTGTGCTGTTAGAGGCACCATTTGAGCTCCAATTACATCATTATTTTTAGATATCTTAAAATACACATAGGATTTATTAAGATTCATGATTTTTCTGGCCTCCTCCTTATTGTTTCTTAACCAGGACTTTATCGAGCTATAAGAATAATTATTGCTAGAGATCACATTGTTTTTGATCATATATTGACCAACTGAACGATATTTTTTATTATTTTTACCATTATAGGATAACTTAACGATATCTCCGTTTTCTAACTTAATTCTTCCTGTGCCTTGTATATGCATGAAAAATAATTCCACATTATCCTTCACATATAATAATTCTAAACCTTTATTGTTTAAGGCGCCATTTTCAACATCCTTTCTGCTATATTTGGTATGATTATTAGGCTTAGCATAGACTGGATATTGATATATCTGAGTTTTCTTCATGCTACCCTCAAGCAAAGGCTCGAAATATCCGGTAAATTTACCTGTATAATTTCCAGATCTAGCAGATACCTGAAACGGCACAAACCAATTCTCAAAGAAATTTCTAATCTGTGCTTTATTTGTATATTTGATTAAATCTCCTATATGACAAACATCATTAAAATCAGAAACTTTTATATTGCCAATTTTATTACCAATATTCTGATCAGCTGACATTTTTTCAAATCTCTGACAGGAATTTAAAAAAGAATTTAAAGCCGCTTTATGGTCATCTTTTTGCCAATTTTCCAACTGCGAATATTCAACTCTTTTTAATTTTAAATTACCATTGCCATGAATAATATTTTTTGTAGAATAGGAGCATGAAAAAAGAATCAAAAAAGATAAGATAACACTTAATCTATTGAAATAATAAAAGATTCTAGTTAATTTCATGATTTTTTACTTGATTGATTAATATTTCCATTGATTTTAATATTGCTAAATTTCTAACTTTATCCCTACTGCCTTGAAAATTAAATTTCTGACTAATTAGATTGCCACTATCCTTATTAAAAGATGAAATAAAAACTAGGCCAACCTCTTTACTACCATTATCACTTTTTGGTCCGGCAATGCCAGTAATTGCAATAGAAAGATTGGCATTTGATTTTTTTATTGCATTTTTTGCCATCATATCAGCAACCTCCTGACTAACAGCCCCGTGATTCTGAATAATTTTTGAATCAATATTTAAAAGATTAATTTTTGATTCATTAGAGTAGGTAATAAAACCACAATCAAAAACCTTAGAAGAACCGGAAACTGAGGTCAAAAGAGAAGATAAAAGACCACCAGTACAAGATTCGCAACTAGCAATAAAAATATTATTTTTTAATGATAATTTTATTAAAATTTTTGCTAATATCTGTAAATCCTGTGCAAAATTCATTATTTATTAATTAAAATTACTCCTAGATTTTAAGGCAATATCCAGAGTTCCTTCATCAAGATAATCCAACTCTCCACCAATTGGTATGCCATTAGCTAATTTTGATATCTTTAAATTAAGATCTTTTAAAGTTTCAAGTAAATAATATGCGGTTGTCTGCCCTTCGATGGTAGGGTTTGTGGCAATTATAATTTCTTTAATTTCTGGATTTTTTGCTCGAGAAATAAGTGAATCAATATTTAAATCCTCTGGCCTTTTACCAGACATTGCACAAAGAACCCCTCCCAATATATGATATTTGCCGCGAAATATTTCTGCCTTTTCTATTGCCCATAAATCAGAAACCTCCTCGACTACACAAATAATGCTATCATCTCTTTTTAAATTAGAACAAACAGAGCAAGTATCAGTCACATCTAAATTATTGCATATTTTGCAATTCTTAATATTCTTATAAACAGATTCTATGGAATTCAACAAAGGAATCATTACTCCTTCTTTATCCTTAATTAAATGCAAAGCCATTCTTCTAGCAGATCTTGGACCTAAAGACGGTAACTTTGATAATATTTTAATTAAATTATTTAAATCATTTTCCTGCTGCATATCGTAATTTAATATAATAGAATAAATAATACCATTTTCATGAGTCATGACTAGGAGCTCTTTATAAAAAGCTAATAAAAAATTATAGATATGAAAAGTTAAATTAATATAAAAAAATAAAAAATTATTGCTTTTTTAACTATTTTATTTTATCTTTATTTTACACGCATGGTTATTATGTCAATTCCCATTTTTAATTGATATTGTGTAAATCTTATCACGCGCCCTTAGCTCAGCTGGATAGAGCAACAGCCTTCTAAGCTGTGGGTCAGACGTTCGAATCGTCTAGGGCGCACCAACTAACAATAACATTATCCGTTTATAGAAGCTTTGTATGATACAATATTTAAAAAAATCTCTTCTGCTTCTATCTTTAATAATTTTTCAGCATTTTATATTTTATCAAGATTCCTTTGCTTTAAAAAATTATAAAATCCAAATAATTGGTAATGAAAGAATTGATAATAACACTATAGAATCCTACCTAGACGTCAAAGACCTTAAAAAAGGCAGTCCTGAATCTATTAATAATTCCTTAAAAATCTTACATGCTACAGCTTTATTTAATAAAATAGATATATATAAAGAAAATAATAAAATAATTGTAAAGATTAAAGAAAATCCAATAATTAAAGATATAGTTTTTACTGGAAATAAAAAAATAGATGACGATATTTTACTTGCTGAAATTAGCTTGCAAAGAAGATCTATCTATACTAAAGCTAAAATTGAGTCCGACATTAAAAGAATTAATGATATTTACATAAAAAGTGGTCGTTTTTTAACAAAAATAGATCCTCAAATTAAAAAAGAAGAGAAAAATAGAATTACTTTAATTTTTAAAATATCAGAAGGCAAGAAAGCCAAAATAAAAGATATTCAATTTACAGGAAATAAAGCTTTTAGCAATCAAGATTTACTTGACGAAATAACAACTAAAAAATCAAAATGGTATAAGTTTTTTAGCAGTAGTGACACCTTTGATTCTGATCGAATGGAATTTGATAAAGAAAAATTACGCATATTTTATAACTCAGAAGGCTATGCTGATTTTCATGTAATATTAGCTAATGCACAAATAAATAAAAAAAAGGATGGATTTTTTTTAAATTTTCTAATAGAGGAAGGTATAAAATATAATTTTAATAAAATATCCGTTACTAATCATGTTAAAGGATTTGACGAGACATTACTAAATAAAAAAATTCTAACCAAACCCAATAAAATATATAATGCAAACTTAATAGATAGCACAATAGATAAATTTACTGATATTTTATCTGAAAATGGATATGCTTTCACTAAAATTGAACCGTCAATAAAAAGAAATAAAAAGAAAAAAACCATAGATCTTGAATATATAATAGAAGAAACTCCAAGAATATATATTAATGAAATTAATATTAGTGGCAATGTCAGGACCTTGGAGGAAGTAATAAGAAGAGAATTAAGAATAAGAGAGGGAGACCCGTATAATACAACAAAAATAAAGCGATCCAAGCAGAGAATTAATAATTTGGGATTTTTTGAAAGAGTTGATTTTAAAATTAATAGAGTTGGAGCGGAAAATAAAGTCAATATAGAGATTGAAGTAAAAGAAAAGAAAACGGGAGAGTTAAATTTTGGTATTGGCTATTCAACAGTTGATAAAGCAACCGGGAATATTGGTATAAAAGAAAGAAACCTATTTGGCACCGGTCAAGAATTATCCATTAATACACAAAAATCATATTCTAGATTCAATAATCAATTAAGCTATACAAAGCCATGGTTTATGGGCAGAGAAATATCGATAGGAATTGATCTATTTAACTCTCAGCTCGGCAAATTAGATACTTTAGTTTATGATCAAAACTCAGAAGGAGCATCTGTAAGAGCTGGTTATGCAGTATCGGAGCATGTAAATCATTTTATTAAATATTCCTATCGAGACGAGAATATATCAAATGTTGACGATAACGCCTCTCAAACAATTAAAAACCTTGAGGGTAGATTTATTAATTCTTCGATTAATCATAGCATCAATTTAGATAAAAGGGATAATAGATTTGAACCAAGTGAAGGCTATTTCTTAAGAATCTCTCAAACCTATGCAGGCATTGGTGGCGACATCAAATATCTAAAACAAGAAGGTAATGCTAATTATTATATCCCACTGATTAGTAAGAAATTTATCTTAAAATTTTCCGGTAGATTTGGGCATATTGACGGAATTGGCCAAGATGTTAAAAGTAATAATAATTTTATCTTAGGAGGCAATAGCTTTAGAGGATTTGAATATGCAGGACTGGGACCTCGCACAATAACAAGTGACGGCACAGCAGTTAACGGTGATGCGGTTGGTGGAAAATTATATTATGCCAGCACTACAGAATTAAAATTTCCACTAGGACTTCCAAAAGAAGTTGGCATAAATGCATCTTTATTTCATGATATTGGCACCTTAAAATCAGTCGATAATATAAATCAAGAAAATACAGAAATTGCAGATAGTGGATCACTTAGATCATCTTACGGTCTAAGTATTATCTGGTCTTCACCTATGGGTCCTATAAGATTAGATTTTTCAAAAATTGCCAAAGCAGAAAAATATGATCGTACAGAAACTTTTAGATTTAGCTTTGGTAGCTCCTTCTAATACCAAATCCCACCTTTAAAATGGGTTAAAATAATAAATTTTGTTATATCATTCATTAAAGTTGGGATTTGGTATTATAGCGCCTTCTTAACATCTTTACATAAATTATTAATTTTACAAATATCACATTTTGGCTTTCTGGCTAAGCAAGTATATCTGCCATGTAAAATAAGCCAATGATGAGCATATTTTTTAAACTTTTTTGGAATATTTTTTAATAGAGCTAATTCTGTTTTTAAAACATTATCTTCCTTAACTAAGCCAATTCTATTGCTCACTCTAAAAACATGAGTATCAACACCCATAGTATCATGACCAAATGCACAATTTAAAACTACATTTGCTGTTTTTCGCCCTACTCCAGGCAATGATTGTAGAGATTCTAAATTCTCCGGTATTTTACCGGCAAATTTTTCTAATATAATTTTAGATAAAGCAATAACATTTTTTGCCTTCTGATTATAAAGACCAATAATATTTATATATTTTTTTAAACCATCTTCACCTAAATTAATCATGTCTTGTGGATTATCAGCTACTTCAAATAATTTCTTTGTTGCCTTATTTACACCAACATCAGTACTTTGTGCTGACAAAACCACTGCAACAAGTAAAGTATAATTATCTTTATAAATTAATTCCGTTTTTGGCTCTGGATTTTCTTTTTTAAAAATATTAAAAATTTTATTGATATCTTCTCTTTTCATGTTATATAATCATGTAATGTTAGAAATTGAAGAAAAAATACATAAAATAATTAAAAATATCTTTAAGGACGATATTCCAGATAAAATAGCTATTGGCGTTTCTGGTGGAGCTGACTCCATGGCATTAATTTTTTTACTAAAAGAAATCCTTACAAAGAGGAGTGTAAAGCTATTTGCCTTAATTGTCAATCACAAAGCTAGGACCGGCTCTAAGAATGAAACTGAAAAAACAGCAAAAACCTTAGAAAAACATGATATTTCTTGTCAAATCCTAGAATCTTATCTGGAAAACTCGCCAAACTCAAACATAGAATCCGGTTTAAGGGAAGTTAGATATAATTTACTTAGTAATTTTTGTCAAAACAACAATATTAAATATTTATTTATTGCCCATCACGCACAAGATCAAGCAGAAAATTTCTTAATAAGATTATTTCGTGGCAGTGGTATAGACGGCCTTGCAGCTACTGACTATATCAGTAAATTTAAAAATATAACAATCATTAGACCTCTTCTTGATTTTAAAAAAGAAGAATTAACAGATTATTTAACTCAAAATAATATCAGCTGGATTGAGGATGAATCAAATAAGGATGAAAAATTTCTTAGAAATAAAATTAGAAATTTTCTTAATACATTAGAAGATAAGGATTTGATAAATCAAAGAATTAACCTTGCCACTAATTCAATTTTACAAAATAAAAAAATAATAGATAATAATTTAGCAGAAATATCTAAAAAAATAGCTAAATTTAATGAAATGGGATATGTTATCCTAAATAAAGAAGAATTTACTAAAATGAATCCAGAATTAGGTAAAAAATATCTCACTTGGTGCCTAATGGAAATTAGCGGTAACTATTACAAACCAAGGTTTAAATATCTTGAGAATCTATATTTTTGGATTTTAAATGAGGATAATGAACAGAAGCGTTGTTTCTATGGCACTATTATACAAAAAAATAAGGATCTTGATAAAATAATTATCTATAGAGAGAAATCTGCCGTTAAAGATTGTAAATTGACCAATAACATGATTTGGGATAATAGATTTAAAATTAAATATTTGGGAAATGATGAAGATATCATGGTTACCACATTAAACGCAGAACAATTTAATAGGCTTGAAATTACAAAACCAAATATTATAATTAAAGATATTCTCTACACTATTCCTATATTTAAAAAAAATAATGAAATCTTGGCAATAAATCAGCTTGGATTCTATAAGGATAAAGAAATAAAAAAATTAATAAGAATAGATTTTGATAAAAAAACAAAATTATGAAAATAGCACCATATAAAATAGATTCATTTATTAACTCCCTACCCCAAAATAAAGAAATATTCGGCGCCTTAATTTATGGCCCAGAATCTGGAATTGTATCAATAAATAGTGATAAAATTGCAAAATCTATAGTAAAGAACCTATCAGATCCATTCTTGGTAAGCAATATTGAGCAAAAAAGACTAGAGGAAGACGGCGCACTACTATCAGATGAATTTGTTTCAATGTCAATGATGGGTGGCAGAAAATTAATCAGAATAAACAATGTTAATAATAAAATAACTAATAATTTAAAGGCTATTTTTGATAATAAAAAAGATTCTAAAAAACCTATCGGTACAAATTTTATCTTAATAAGCGCAAATGAACTTGATAACAGCTCTTCTTTGAGAAAATTTGCTGAGAATAATCCATATTTTGCCGCAATTGCCTGTTACGAAGATAATGAGGCGGCTATAAAAAATATAATTAGAAATAAATTAAGAGAATATAATTTAAAACCTGAAAATGGAGTTATTGAACTTATAATTGATAAATTTGGTAAAAATCGCCTCATAATATTAAATGAAATTGATAAATTAGCTTTATATATGGATCAAAATCAAGATCTAACAATTGATATAGTTCAAAAAGTAATAGCGGACATATCTCAAATTTCAATTAATGAATTTATTAATGCTTTTTATAATATTGATTTAAAAAAATCTAATTTTTTTCTAAAAAAACTAATTAATGAAAAAACAAATTCTATTACCATATTAAGATTTTTAGCAAATTATCTTTTTAAACTTTATGTGGTAAAAAATAACCTTGAAAAAGGATCTAATTTGGAATCAGAAATACGCCTGCAAAGAATATTTTTTAAACAAGAAGCCTCATTCAAGAGGCATCTTAATTTATGGAATTTAAGTGCATTGAAATTATTACTCAAAAAATTAGAAGATTTAGAAATTAATTGCAAAGATTCTAATAACAATCCCGAAATCTTATTATTATCTTTTAATAATTTTTCTTTTCTTAAATTTAAGAAACTTCTTTAATAATAAATATGAGCAAATCAACAGACAAAAAAGAGCAAAACCCAATAGTATCACTTCAGGAGAAAGCTGAACAAGGAGATGCTGGAGCGCAATACAATAACAATTCCCATCTTTAAAATGGATTAAAATAATAAATAATCTAACTTCATATTTTTTGATTAAAATCATAAAAAGCCTCGCGAAATATGTACATATTACGACTCGTTTTTTATAATTTTTATCTAAAAAATATTTTGCCTGTATCATTCATTAAAGAATGGGATTTGGTATAACTTGGGTGATTGCTATTATTACGGAAAGGGGGTGGACGAAGATAAAAAAGAAGCTGTGATATGGTATGAATTAGCAGCTAGTCAAGGAGATGCTGTTGGGCAATATAGTCTTGGTTATTGCTATGATAATGGAGATGGAGTAGAGAGAGACAAAAGAGAGGCAGTAAGATGGTATAGATTGTCAGATAATCAAGGCAATATTAAGGCAAAAATTCCTCTTTTTACTCTAAGATCACAAGATCAAACTAGATTCCCAAAAATAGAGGCGGTATGGAAGGACAAAATAAATGAATTTTTTGCAACATATAGGGAAACTAAAGAGATCCTTAAATTTACTAAAGAAAATTTAAATACTATAGAAGAAAAGCAAAAATTAATGGGAACTATTGATCTAGAAGTTAAATTCCTTTCTGATCTATTGCCAATTACAGTAAACAGCTTAGGAGAATCGGTTAAAGAAAAAGAAGATCAAGAAAAAACATTGGATGATATTTTATTAAATATTATTTATGATGATAATTCTGATAATCAGGATCGATATCTAAAAATATTGCAAGATACTGTTCAAAAAGTTTATCATAATAATGTAATCAAAAATTATCCCATAGTAACTTATCTAGCAGCAAGGCTTGAAGAAATAGAAAAACAATTTGAATTAGAAAATACAATAAGAGATATTATCAAAAATAAAGATCAGGGAATTCCCCAGGAAATAGCAGAAATAATTACAGAATATATGGCCATTCCAAAAGCTTCACTACAAAAAAAGCTGAACATAAAAAAGAGAAAGAATCAAGATCTGTAGTCACTCCAAAAGCCTCACCGCAAAAAAGAGTTGAGGATAACAAAGAAAAAGAATCAGAATCTGACAATAGTACTAGCGCTAGCTGCTTAAGTAGAGTAACAGATGGTGACTGCACCATACTCTGATAATACTGTATCGTTTTGATACAGTATTATTGTTTATATACTATATTGTGTGTTATTTTTATACACACTGTATCATTTTAATACAGTATTATTGCTTAACATATTAAAATATGTATTGCAACAAATCACATCTTTAAAATGGGTTAAAATAATAAATAATCTAGTAAAAATAGGAATTAGGATAAAAAATAATTGGGTTTTTTAGAGTGTCCTTAAAAAGGATAGATATGTATTATTTTGACACATATTGTAATAAGAATAACTAATAAAATATTTTATTATTGTAAGTTAAAAAATAGAGTATTAATAATATAAGTAAGATTATTTATAAATCAGCAAAATCTCGTTAATTTACAAAAAATCTTAAAATAGATAAATTTAATTAAAATCAATTACCATATTGGTTGTAGAAGTTTTTTTTGGATCGATTTCTTTAAATTATGGTTTGGTAATATAATACCAAAGTCTTTTCTTTAATGAATGATATAACAAAATATTTTTTAGATAAAAATAATAAAATTAAACATTAATGTATAAAAATTTATATGTTTTTGATAAAATAAATTTAGTAAAAATGAGTTTGAAAGGGGAATAAAAGCTGAAATTATATCAGTTCCCATGTTCAAAACTAAAAGAAGTACTAAATTTTGCATTAGTTACAATTTTAACATTATATTAATAACTTAAAAAATGTGGGTAGATTTTTTACTATGTATAGCAGTATTCATAGCTTGGATTGTATTTGAAGGCAAGCTAAAGAGGTTTGATAAATATCTCTGGTCTCCATTTGTGGTGTCATTTTCTGTGATTTGTTTAGGGTGGATTATGTTTCAGTATTCTGGGAAAGGATTCTTGCCATATATAGCAGGATCCATAGCTTGTATTATACTTAGATACCTTAAGAAAAAAGGATGGTTGAAGAGGTTTGATAAATATCTTTGGTCGCCTTTTGTAGTTTCTTTTTCTGTGGTTTGTTTAAGTTTAATATTGATTAAATATGGAAATAAAGATGTACTTTTTTCTGTAAATGGCTTACTATCTTTTGTATTGACATTTTTAATGTTTTCACAGTTTTTGTGGTTTTCTTTAATATTTCAAGTATTAGCTATAAAGTACAATAAAGAGTATTTTTTAACAATCGCAAGAATTGTTGTTTGGATTGCAATTATAACTGCGCTCTTATTAATTTACGGATTTTCACAATCTTAATTAAGATATAATTTTTATGAATTACAATAAAGAAGTATTTGATTATATAACTTTACAAAAAGACAAAATAAATCAAGTTGCAAATCAGCTTGATGTTTCCAGTGAAGCTATTGCCGGATCCATAGCAGAAGAAGCAAACTCAATAGCCGGTAAAGGTCCTATAGACTCTTTTTTTAACAATGCTGGAGAATTTGCAGCCAGCGCTCCTACTCATCAAGATTTATTGGATAATTATAATAAAGTTCATCTTCCAGAAAATAGGGATATGTTGGTTAATACTGAAAATCCTGATAAGATTGACAGGTACCCAAATAACTAGACAATAACTATTCTTCAATTTATTGTTATTTTAACTTTAAATTAAGAAATAAATTATGCCAACAGGATATCTAGCATTAAATGCTAAACAAAAACAGGAAATAATCACTAGAATCAGAGATAATGGTGAAAAAGTCACAGATCTAGCTAGAGAATATGGAGTTTGGTCAAAAACGATTTACACTCTACTTAGAAACAAA